>NZ_JBAURI010000829.1:0-15195 GCF_049581145.1 Bradyrhizobium sp. | reverse complement strand
GGCCAGGCCGCCGCGCACTGGGCGCGCGCGATCGCGGGAACGCTGGACGGCCGGGCGGATTTCACCGAAGCCCTGCAGGCCAGCGCCTGGATCCACGCCACCTGCACCGAGATCGTCAGCGGCTGCTACAAGCTCGCCGGCGCGAGCGCCGTCATGAACAGTTCGCCGCTGCAGCGCCGGCTGCGCGATATCCACGCGGCAAGCCAGCATGTGTTTGCACAGGAGCGGCTCTACGCCAACGCCGGCAGGCAGAGGCTCGGCTTTCCGCCGGTCGATCCGATCAGCGGACATTGAATCCGAACCGCCGAGGAGAGGGGATGGCGAGTTGCGCCCTTGGCTTCACGCGCTTGAATGCATCCAGGAAATGCCGTGGAATAATTCGCAGACCAGGTCAATCATGCTTCGTCGGCGACGAGCCTCGAAACGCGCGATGGGACCAGGAGCCTTCGGAGAAAGCCGCGGATTTCGATGACAGGCGGCGAATTAAGTGGACTGTCACCGTAACTCCCGTAACTCCTCGACGGGCAAGTGTCGCAACCACCTCGGGCAGAGGGTTATCTGGGCCAGGTGTCGCCGGCGACCAGCGCGGCCAGGCGGCCGAAGGCAGCGGCCGTATAGTCCAGGAACAGGCCGACCAGATAGATCGGCCAAGCCGCAGCGTGCCGCAAACGCAGGAAAAGCGGCAGAGCTCGGAGATCGGCGGACGCGGACTGAGACACGGACTGATACACCAAAGTTCCAAATATCGGGCGCCATAAGGGAGGCGGAAATGTGGCGCTATTCACGTTCTGCTGCTTTTCTGCTCGCCTGTGACCAGACGGTGACCATAACCGCGGCATGGGATCAGGCGCAGGCGGCGGCCAGCGACGGCGAATGAAGCCAAGGTGGACGCCAAGGAAGCGTCCGATGCGCGGGGTGGAGGAACGGTCGACGGCCGCGACTGATCGGCGGTGGCCGCCTCGATCGCGCTCCGAGCATCGCCGCCAGAAAGCGCCGTGCGCCGACTGCTTCGGTCCGCTCGAGGAGACGATGGCGCTCAGCCGTCGGGTCTAGCGCTTGGCAGCCTTGCGTTTCACGACTCCGCGCAACGTCTCATCGATCCGCGACTGCCAGCCGCTCCCGGTCGATTTGAAATATTCGATCACGTCGGGGCTGATGCGCAGCGAGACCAGCTTCTTGGTCGGGGATTTGCTGGGGCCGCGGCCTTTGCGGACCGATGCGGCAAGATGGGGGAAAACCTCTCCGAACGGCCGCGCTTTGGCGAAGTCGGCCTTCGTCAGTTCCGGACTATCACTGACCTCGCGAAGGTCCTTTGCGCCGTATCCGGGCTTTTTTTTAGCGCTCTTCATGGAGTTTCCTTTCTTTTTAGCGCTCTTCATGGAGTTTCCTTTCGTCGCGGCTGGCGGCCCGCATGCTGATGATGCTTACGCCCTCGCGGCCGAGCCTCGCGAACACCACGACGATGACGCCGCGGGCGTTGACGCCGACCGCGACCCAGCGCCTGGCTTTGTTGAGCGAGGGAAGCACCACGGTTGTCGAAGAACGTTTCGTTCAGGTCAGCGAAATCCAGCCCGTGTTTATCGATGTTGGCCAGGCGCTTCGGTCGTCCCAAACGATTTCCATGAGTTGTTTGTAGCTACAAAATAACTGACAGTCAAGTAATTTGTAGCTACAAAGAGGGCGCATGGCGGGTTGATGCTGAAGGCCTGACCCACCATCCTCGCCCGGCGATCGGATTCCCCACTTGCCGGGCTTTGTTTCCCGTGACCGCACGGTGGCGGGGGCCGGAGCGCGCCAAAGCTCCGAACTACGGGGCCGGCTTCAACTAGGTCCCGCCCGACGACAAAAAGCTCAACGTCGGCCCGCCGGCCTCAACCTATCGGCCGCAGGGGTTAACGAATCCGTTTGAGCCCTGACATGAACGAGAGCAGTTTTCGGCCGGTGACGCCGATCCGCCCCGCTGCGGCCTATATCGGCGGCAAGCGCCGGCTAGGCGAGCAGCTCGCGCGGCGCATCGAGGCGGTTGACCATGAGACTTATGCCGAGCCGTTCGTCGGCATGGGCGGCGTGTTTTTCCGCCGGCGCTGGGCGGCCAGGCGCGAGGTGGTCAACGACATCTCGCGCGACGTCGCGACGCTGTTTCGCATCTTGCAGCGGCACTATCCGCAATTCATGGAGACGCTGAAATTCCAGATCGCCTCGCGCCGCGAGTTCGAGCGGCTGCTGGCCTCGAACCCGGACACGCTGACCGACCTCGAGCGGGCCGGGCGCTTCTCTATTTGCAGCGCCTGGCGTTCCAGCTCGCGTATGGCCTTGCGCCGGCGCTTCTTATGTCGCTCGGCCTCGAAGCACCCGCCTGGTCGAAGGTGGCCGCGGTGCCGTTCGCGGGGATGGGTTTCCGGATAGAAGCCGCAGCTTCAGCCCCACGGGTCGGCGTTGACGGGGTTGCCCGAGGGCGGTGCGATCGAGCCACACGGACGTTATCGCATAAGTCTCCTGGAGCGCATCGGGATTGCGGCGGCGGGTGAGAGGGCATTCGATATCGATATGGCCGTGTGTATTTATACACTCGACAAGCTTGACAGAGTGGCGAGAGTGTGTATTTATACACAATGAAATCGCAGGATATTATCAAGGCCCTGAAATCAGACGGTTGGGAACCGGTCGCCCAGAGGGGTAGCCATGTTCAATTCAAGCACCCAACCAAATCTGGCCGCGTAACCGTTCCGCACCCAAACAAGGACGTCCCAATCGGGACACTCAGGAGCATCGAAAAGCAAGCGACAATAAAACTAAGATGAGTACCAAATATCAAATAGAGAATGAGGGCCATTGCGGCCCGCCCCCTCGCACGGGAGAAATGACAAATGGCACACTATATCGCTCTGATTCACAAAGACGCTGATAGCGACTACGGCGTTTCGTTTCCGGATCTTCCTGGCGTAATCACCGCAGGAAGCACCCTTGATGAAGCACGTGCTATGGCAACTGAGGCTTTGGCCTTTCATCTTGAAGGGTTGGCAGACGATGGCGAGGCCGTTCCAGAGCCCTCTACTCTCGAAGAGATCATGGCCATTGCACAAAACAAAGACGGTGTCGCCGTTCTCATAGATGCGCCAGCCGCTCAAGTTAAGAGCGTCCGTGTCAACGTAACGTTGCCTGCGGACGTTCTTGACGAGATTGACAAATACGCCGAGCGCGAAGGCTTCACGCGTTCAGGCTTTCTCGCTCGAGCCGCAAAGAAGGCGATGGCTGCGTAAATCCTCCGTCTGGGCGATGATGTGACTGAAGAAAAGCGCGGCCCTGGTTGCTCGGAATGCGACTATAGCGGCCTTTGGAATAGTCCAGGCAAGGGACCGATTCCTTGTCTGCATTGGCTGGGCGGAGCATTAAAGTCGAGGGCAAGCCGCCGAATGCGACGACTTGATAAACGAACATGCACACCGTATTGCAGCTAAACCGGTGAGTATGATCGCGGTCAGCGCCCTCGAAGCGGCGGGACCAGGTCATGCCGTCCCATCACGCACGGATCTGGCGCGGGCCTTGGCGCGGCGCAGCGCCTCCTCGCTGTCGAGTTGTTCCGGTCTCAGCCTTCGGCCTGGCTCGTCGTCCCAGTAGAAGTATTCGCTGGGGCGGCCGTCGGCGAACCGGACCTCGAAGCTGCCGCATTTCGGGACGGCCTCGTGCTTGATGATGCGGATGGCGGCGGGCATGCGGGCACGCTAGAACCAGAACACGCCGTGAACAACTGATCCTGTTTTTGGGGTCGGCAAAACCGCATCCGTTCGCCGTTCATGCCGGCTTTGCCGACCCCTGAAAGTCGCGAAAAGCCCAATCAAACAAAGGTTTTGCTGGTGCCGGTTGAGAGGATTGAACTCCCGACCTTCGGTTTACAAAACTACCGTTCAATGGCGGGATGTGAGCGTTTGCAATAGTTTAGCGGGTCAAGGACGTGCAAAAGAGGGCGCCGCAGGGCAGGCAGCTGCAGTCCAACGGGGACAGTTGGGGGACAGTGTTTCCGATTTGGAGAATAATCTTCTCCTCGGGCTTCTGGGGCCATTCTGAAGCTGCGAATTGGCACGTCGCAACAGTCCGGGGTGGCGCGACCTGATGCAAACCGACCGGAAAGAACGATTCAGACAGCATGTGAGAGACTTCGGATGACCGCCAAGGCAATGGGCCTCATCACTGGCGATGTTGACGCGCGTCGATATCCCACAGTCTTCGCCGCTTCGATGCTGTCCACGCCGGCACGCCATGCCGCCATGGGAAACCGGTTGTTCATCGCCTTCAACGCAGCGTCTAGGCAGACGGCGCTCTGCGTAGCCCAGGTCATTCGGAATTTCAGCGATCTTGATCTCGCGCAAGAGGGGCGGCGATGTTGATGGCTTTCGGGCGGCCAACTTGCATTTCCAATTCGCACGGCGCCGTAGCCGGGACGGCACGATGAACTCCACAAAAGCCAGTAAAATGCGGACCGGTGTCGGCCGCCGCGCATCGGTGGGACTCGAACAGATCCCATAGCGGTTTTGGAAATCTGACAAATGCGACACGAGATTGTTGTAAAGGAACAAACCACGGCAACGGGACGCATCGTTGCGCTCGACCGCGCGCGCACCTTCATCACGCTTCTGGTGGTCGTCCACCATTCCGTCGTCAACTACACCTATTTCGGCAACGGCGACCGGATGCGCTGGCTCGGCTTCGATCTGGTCGTGCTTTTCAATGATAGCTTCTTCATGGCGTTCATGTTTCTGGTCTCGGGACTTTTCGTCCATGATAGCCTCGCACGCAGGGGACCGGCGGGGTACCTGTGCTACCGCGCGTGGCGCTTAGGGGTGCCGTTGCTGATATCGATCTTCGTGCTGATACCGCTTGCCTATTATGCGTCGTTCCTGCGCTATCATTCACCGGGCACAACGGATTTCAATTTTTTTCATTTCTGGTGGCATATGCTGGCGATCGGGCCGTGGCCGTCAGGACAGTCGTGGTTCCTCTGGGTTCTGCTGGCGTTCGACATGATCGCCGTCGCGGCCTGGTCGATCGCGCCGCGAATCCTGCGGGCATTCGGCCTGCTGATTTTTGCGTTGCGTGACCACCCGTACACGGCCTTTGTCGCGTTCATGATCGTCTCGATCGTGACCTATTTGCCGATGCATCTTTTGTTCGGCGATGGAAGCTGGTTCCAGCCGGGACACTATCCATTCCCGATCCAGACCAGCCGCGTCCTGCTTTACCCTGCGTATTTCTTTACCGGCGTCGGTATCGGCGTCGTCATTCTCAGGGCAGGCGTCCTCGCGGAGAACGGCGAAATCGCGAGCCGCTGGTTCATCTGGCTGGCCTTTGCAGTGCTGTTCTATGTTGCGATCCTGCTGCTGGTCTATGCCCACCACAATTGGATAGCGAATTTCGCGTCGCCACCACTCCCGTGGAAAATGGCGTACGGCCTGGCCTTTGCGATGCTCAGCGCGGCAATGGCTTTGACGGTGTTGGCGGTTTCATTGCGCCTGGCGCGGACCGATTTGAGAGTGCTGGACGCGATGCAGCCCTCGGCCTACGGTATCTACCTCCTTCACTACGTTTTCATCATCTGGCTGCAGTACGCCGTTTACGATCCACCGTTGCCTGCGGTCGTCAAATTCGCCGTCGTATTCACCGGGACGCTTTCGATGAGCTGGGCGCTTACCGTGCTGCTGCGGAAAGTTCCGGCACTTGCACAGATGATCTGAGACCGGACACTCTGGCGCGCGGATAGCGTAACCGTTACGAGCCAGGGCATGCTTCAAGCGAGGTTACAAAGACCTCGATCGGCAGCGGATGATCGATGACATAGCTGCCGAAATTCGGATTGTGGCCGTCCGGCTGAACACACCCGTCTGCCGCGGTCGCGCGCGCCAACAGCGTATAGCGGCCCGGTCGCGGCGGCGTCGTCCAGTCGTATTTCCAGCGGCGCCAGGCATGCCGGTTTATCGGATCGATAAAATCGCCCTTGACCCATGATGCTCCGCCATCAAGGCTGATCCAGATTTCGGTGACATCGGTATCCCCCGCCCAAGCGGCGCCGAAAATAGTGTAGGGGCGATTGGGTTGGAGTCTCTCGTACACACGGGGAAGCGCGATCTGCGACTTCAGGTGCATTTCCGCGAGCGGCCGGCGTACGGGTGTCCCGTCTGAATCATCCCAATAGCCGTAATCAGAGGTCTGCCAGTAGCCTTGGAACGGTTGGGTGGCCGCAACGATGTTGGTCAGCCACTTGACCGACGCCATACCGTAGTGCCCCGGCACTATCGCTCGCAATGGGTAACCATGATCAGGGGGCAGGTCCTGACCGTTCATCTGGTAGGCGATCAGCACGTCGTGCTCCATGGCCCGTGCCCTCCGGATGCTGCGGGCATATGAGATCTGACCCGGTGGTTTGGGCTCCTCCTTCGGCGCGCCGCGGTCGGCGCCTTCCAAAACGATCTCGACCACATCGTCGGCCAGTCCGGCGTGCTCCAGGAGAAAGGAAAGCGGAACACCGGTCCATTCAGCATTGCCGACCGCGCCGAGTTCCCATTGTGCTCCTGGCACGGGCGGCGCCAGGAAAACGCGGCCGTTGCCGGCGCATTCCAGCGTGGCGATGCAGCTCCGCGAAGGCATGGCGCGGATGTCCGCATAGCTCATGCTCAACTCCCTGCGCACTGCACCCCCTGTCGAGAGGCGATAGCTGAGAGGATCCAGTTCCGGCGTTGGGAAATGACTGCGTATGTAAAACAGTTCGGTCGGCGTGATAAAATCATCGAGCTGATCGAAGGGCATTTCGAGATTGTTCGGATCTTTTTGCCGGATGATCAGTCCAACGGGGCGCGGGATTGTGCCAGACCAATTCTTGACTTTCATATCCATAGAGTTCTCCGGTCGAGATCTTGAGCCGAAATCGGTCAGCGTAACCGGACAAATGCATAAGATCGCCGCGCCGACCGCTAGCGCTACCGCTAGGAGCAACTCGCTACAGCAGCGTTCTTTCACCAACCGCGCAATATCGCGGAACCTTTCATTGCCGGGTTCGTGCAACAATCTAGCTAGGCAGTTTGGCGGCGCAGACCACTAAATTCGATTTCAGGCAGCTAAACTCCGCAGCATGGCCCCGGCGACCGCGACCGGGTTTGCTGGAATGTCGACACCCAGCGCGACGAATGGTTCCCGCCATACCGGGCAGAGGCTCAGCGGCCGTGGCGGCTATGCCGCCGCTCGCACGGAGCGCGCTGCCCTGATCTCCTCGAAGAGATCATCGACACCCGAAAGCGCGAAGCCAAGCGCGGCTTCATCGATGAGGCGGCCATCGCGCACCTTCCCATGCACGCCGCCAATCACAATCTGCGGCCGGAGAACAGGGCGCGCCGGGATTGACAGAAGCGTCTCGTTGATCTGCTGCCGTGCGCGCACACCGCCGGTGAAGGCGGGAGATGCCGTCATCGTTAGCACCGGCTTGTTCCAAAGCGCGCGGCGCAGGCTGCCAGAGAGACCGAGAAGGCTGAGTTGGCTCATCGAGGACGGCCCCAATTGGTTGGGACTTCAACTCGCGACCAGAGGCACATCACGCCGCGCCGGTCGCTCGAGTAAATTCTATTCTGGCCTTTGCCATCGTGATCGTCACGTCGTTGGCATCGTCACAATCGGACGCGCCGCGCGTCGCGGAAGTAGAGGTCGTCGTTGCCGGCGGCTCGCGCGAGCACCTGCCGGACAACGAAGCCACCGGCCTACTCCGCCGCGACCATCAGCGATTTGAAGTCGATGCCCAGCGCCTTGGCGACGCCATCGCCGTAGGCCGGATCGGCCTTGGCGCAGTTGGCGATATGCCGCTCCTGGATGTGCCGCGCTGTCGCGCCGATCTGGCGGGCGGTGTTGTCGAACAGCGCCTGCTTCTGTTGTGGACTCATCCTGCGGAAAAGGTCGCCTGGCTGTTGCCAGTGATCGTCATCCACCCGGTGATCCCAATGCGCGGCGGCGCCGGTAAGCTCGAGCGGTGGCTCGTTAAGCTGCGGCTGATCGGTCCACTCGCCCTGGCTATTGGGGAAATAGGTCGGCGTTCCCCCGAGGTTGCCATCGGTGCGCATGGCGCCATCACGGTGATAGCTGTGGAACGGGCATTTCGGCGCGTTGACCGGGATGTGGTGATGATTGACTCCGAGCCGGTAGCGCTGCGCATCGCCATAGGAGAACAGCCGCGCCTGCAGCATCTTGTCGGGTGAATAGCCGATGCCCGGCACGATGTTGGCGGGCGAGAATGCCGCCTGCTCGATTTCCGCAAAGAAGTTTTCCGGGTTTCGGTTGAGCTCAAAATGCCCGACCTCGATCAGCGGGAAACTGCCCTTGGGCCAGACCTTCGTCAGATCAAAGGGATTGAAGGGGAATGCCTGCGCCTCGCTGTCCGTCATCACCTGGATGAAGAGCTTCCAGCGCGGGAAATTCCCGGCCTCGATGCTTTCGAACAGGTCGCGCTGGTGGCTCTCACGGTCCTTGCCGACCACAGCCTCGGCTTCGGCGTCCGTCAGGTTCTGGATGCCCTGCTGGGTCCGGAAATGGAACTTGACCCAGATGCGCTCGTTTGCGGAGTTGAGGAAGCTGTAGGTGTGACTGCCGAAGCCGTGCATGTGACGAAAACTGCTCGGGATGCCGCGATCGCTCATGACGATCGTGACCTGGTGCAGCGCTTCGGGCAGCAGCGTCCAGAAGTCCCAGTTGTTGTCGGCACTGCGCAGGCCGGTGCGCGGGTCGCGCTTGATGGCGTGGTTGAGATCGGGGAAGCGCAGCGGGTCGCGGAAGAAGAATACCGGCGTGTTGTTGCCGACGACGTCCCAGTTGCCTTCCTCGGTATAGAATTTCAGCGCGAAGCCGCGGATATCGCGTTCGGCGTCTGCGGCGCCGCGCTCGCCCGCGACAGTCGAGAAGCGGGCAAACATCGGCGTCTGCTTGCCGATCTCGGAAAAGATCCTGGCCCTGGAGTAGCGCGTAATATCATGCGTGACGGTGAAGGTGCCGTGTGCGCCGGAGCCCTTGGCGTGCATGCGACGCTCCGGGATCACTTCGCGATGGAAATGGGCCAGCTTTTCGATGAGCCAGACATCCTGCAACAGTGCCGGACCGCGCGGACCGGCAGTCTCAATGTTGAGATTGTCCGTGACCGGCGTACCCGAGGCATGGGTTAACGGTGGACGCTCGGAATTTTTGCTCATCTCATTGCTCCTCGGTTCAACGTTGATTGGCCATGGCCGTCGGCGTCGCCTCTGTTGATGCGCCTGTTGCCTCTGTCGGCATTTAACGGGAGCGACACGAATGACTCTATTGCCACCGGGCTTAGCCCACTAACGGATTGGTTGGCGACCTCGATACTATGGTTTAGCCATGCGTCGCACGCGCAAGCCTCATCGGCACGCCAGCGCCGAGCGCTGAATCGGACCGAGCGCTGGCACTTGGATGGGCCGACTTGAACGGACGGTCTCGCGGACGCTCGAGATCGGACTCTGGTGCATGCGGACACGCGATCTCGACCACGCAGCCGGGCCCCGGAACGATCGTGAACCGGAAGCCGTGCAATCGCGTGATCGCGGCCACCAGGTTCAGGCCGAGGCCGAGGCCCGATGCGTGCTTGGTTCGATCCGACCGGTAGAACCGCTTCAAGACCGCATCGCGTTCGTGTTCGCTGATGCCGGAACCGGTATCTCTCACGCGCACGATGTTTTCGCCATGCGCACAAACCAGCCCGATTTCCACCTGGCCGCCGGAGGGTGTAAATTTCACAGCGTTGTCGACGAGGTTGGCGACCGCCTCGATCAGAAGGTCGCGGTCGCCATGCGCGCTCAGTTCATGCGGGGCCTGGATGCGCAGCGCAATGCCCTTGTCTTCCGCAATCGGCTCGTACATGTCGCCCACTTCGCGTACGAGGTCCGAAAGCTCGACCTTGCCGAAGCCGGCCATGCGCTGGCTGTTCTCGATTTCCGCAAGCCGCAGGATGGCGGTGATGATCGACAGCGATTGATCGAGCCCGTCGATTGTCTTGTCAGCGACCGTCTGCAACTGCTCCAGCGTCTTGGCGTTGCTGCGGCCGCGTTCAAGCGTGAGCCGCGCCCGGGTCAACGGCGTTCGCAGATCATGCGCGATGTTATGACCGACGCCTGCGAGGGAATGGACGAGAGTTTCCATCTCGTCGAGCATGCCATTGACGACCATCGCGAGTTTGGAGAAGGGATCATCGGCCGTCCGATGTGGAAGCCGTTCGTGCAAATCGCCGGCGACGATCCGCTGGACCCGATGTCTAATCTCCGCGATGCGTGAATCGGCGCGGAGGCTCAACAGCGCACCCGATGTGAGGCAGAGAGAAACGACTGCGATCAGGCCGACAGCGAGCGCCCAGCCGACGATACCCGCAATCTGCGTGACTTCATCGACATTCCGCCCAATGACCAGGATGTCGCCAGTCGGCAGAGTTCGTCCAATCGTGCGGGCCGACTGCTTCTCACGGCCGGCTTGGTCTATTCTGTCGACGATCGCGCTTTGTATCGCGTTATCGATCTTGAGGGCGGGTGGCAGGCTCTCAACGTTACCCGCAATCCTCCGGCCGCCCGGACCAAATAACCCAGCCAGCTGAACCCGACGGGGATCCTGCTTCAGTCGCTCGTTGATCGCATCCAGCCTCTGCTCGGGAGACAAGGCCGTAATAACGTCGAGTTGCGCGGCGATCATACCGTCAGTTCGCGTCGTCAGGTCATGCTTCGTCTTCGAGTAGACAAAGGCCAGCAAGGCGACGATGACGGCCGCGAACAGGCCGGTCGCCAGCAACGTCCAGCGGAAGGTGCTTGAGCGCATGCACTCAGGGAGCTGCATTAGTGACTCCGAAGGATACGGAGGCGTTCGACGTTTCGGCTTGCTTCGCAAAATATTGATGACACCCCGACACGACGTGTCCGACGTCCGTCCGGTTGCCCTGCGAAGTTTGTCGCGCCAAACATGAACCGCTCGCGGTTTGAATGAGCTTCGATGCTCGCATTCACCAAGCCCGACTTGTTCAGCCTAGTTCGTTCCGGGCGAATGGCTCCATTGCCACCGGGCTCAGTCGGGCCACCAAATTGGTTGGGGGGTCGATACCTGGGTATCGCCGTGCGGCTTACCCTGTGGGCGATCCGCGCAAAACCTACGGCTGATCGCGAGACGTGAATCCATCCGTCAGCGTCTGCATGAAGGCCACAAGCGCATCCTCTTCCGCGTCGGACAGGCCGAGGTGACCGATTTTGCTCGTGTTCATGTTGTCGGTCGATTCCGGTGCGGGCCAGCAAGTCGTGCCTTCGCCGGCATCGTGGGGCTTGCATCGCGGCAGCACGTCGCGCGTGTTGTAGAAATGCACGATCTGCTTCAGGCTTGTGAAATATCCATTGTGTCCGTAGGCCTTCACAAAGGCCGGAGAGGGTCGCTTGTCCACATTGCGCAAGGTCGGTACTTGAATTCGCGCCTTGTTGTCCGGCGCCAGCTTGACCCATCGCTGATCCACAGCGGAGGGTTGGCTAAGCAGCTGTCCATGGTCGAGGAAATTGCCGACCCCGCCATCGATGAATGAGGCTCCTCGCGGGTTGGCAACATAGCCCAATGCGTCGGGCCGATCTTCGCCATAGTAGGGAAGCCTCGGGTTCGCTGGAGTACCGATATTGCTGGCGGTGAAATCGGTGAACAGCGGGTCTTCCCCGGGCCCGCCGTCGCGGTGGCATTCGTTGCAGTGCGCCTTGCCGCGAAACAGATCGTATCCCGCCTTTTCCTGCGCCGTGAACTCCGCTTTCTTCGCGAGCACGGCGTCATATTTGGACGTGAACGACGTCACCTCGGCTGAGGCCTCATAGCCGGCGATCGATTGCGCCATCTGATCAAAGGTCGTGCCGGCCCGACCGCGGTCGACCGGGCTGAGATGGACCGGTAACGGATCGGCGGCGGCAGCTGGTCCTGGCCGGTCGCAGACCTGCTCCACGTCGGTCGGCCATGCAATCGCGAAGGCCTGTGGTCCCCAAATGTTCTCGAACAGGACGCGATAGGGTCGCTGCGAGGCGCGATAGACCGCGCAGGCGATATCGGGCAGGCCCATCTCCACCGGGTTGGTCGGCGGACCTTCCGCTTGTTCGGCAGCAGGATTACCGAGTCGGCGTCCTGTCGCACGCATGTCCCAGAAATTGCCTCCGACGAGGTCGCCCTGGCCGGGATTGTAATGCAAGACGGGCGAGAGCGGCGCATAGGCGTGCGTTTGCGGTTTGCGATCGCTGAATCGCGTGCGCACCGATCCGGGATAGGCGCCGGTCGTACGGTTCAGCTCGGACACCGGACCGGTAAAGCCCGTCTCTGGTGTATGGCAGAAGGCGCAAGCCTCGTTGCGGTAGACCGACAAATTCCTGTCGTAAAGCATCGACTTGCCGACCAATTCGACCTGCTGGGGCTGATTGTCCGGCGGCGCTGCAAGCCGCTCTACAGTCTGCGCTTCGATGCGGTCGATCTCGGCCTCAACCTGCGCAATTTCCTGCAGCGCCAGAGGTGAGAGATTTGGGCTCGCTTCCTCAGCGTTCGGCGCTTGCGCACCAACAGTCGAGAGGACTATCGCCGCTGCGATCGACAAAGGCGTACGCTGCGTCTTCACGCGGGACCCCTGCGAGCCAGTACCCAAAGACTGTGCGAATAACATAGCACAGTGGCCCAGTGGCTTTAAGACGATATCCCGCGGCGGACCACTAAATTCTCTTTTACGAGTTTCGAGGATGACGGATCAACGCGCTGATCTCATTCCCAAAGCCGAGGGCTTAGCTTGCGGAGCGGCAACCAGACGCAGGACGCTCATCCCGCATCCGACCGCGGCGAATATCGCTCCAAGCACCAGCGCGAGCGTTGCCCCCTCGCGGCCGCTGAGGCCAAAGCAGAGGGCGGCAAGCGCGGCTCCGATCGTCTGTCCCGTCAGGCGGGCCGTCGCTACCACGCCGCTTGCGCTTCCGCTACGATCGGGCGGCGCGCTGGACATCAAGGCCTTCATGTTCGGCGCCTGGAAAAAGCCAAAGCCGCATCCGCAGATGGCCATGCGCCAGAAGATATCGAGAACATGCGGGCTTACTGGGAGCATCGCCAACAGCGCCATCCCGAAGCCAAGCAAGGCGAGACCGAGGCCGCCGAGGATACCCGCGGGATGGCGATCGGACAGACGTCCGGCGATCGGTGCCATGATGGCCACCACGAGCGGCCAGGGGGTCATGAAAAAGCCGGTCTCGACTTGCGAACGGCCAAGAATGTCCTCGAAGTAGAACGGCAGGGAGACGAAAGCCAGGCCCTGGACCGCAAACGAGCAAATCGCTGTCGCAGTCGAGAGCGCGAAGACGGGCTTGCGAAACAGGTCGATTGGCAGCACAGGCGCCGGAGAATCCGCCTGCCTGCGGATCAGAATCCAGCCGAGCAACACGGCTGAGACAAGCTCGATCAGGACAAGCCCAGGCCGCGCGTGATGGGCCGCGCTTCCGATCCCCAGGACGAAAAGTCCGAGACAAGCGGCAGCCATCAGAGCGCCGATAAAATCGAAGGCGTGCGTCGCTGTCGGAGTCCGCGGCAATGTTCGCAGCCCAATCAGAATTGCGACCAGGCCGAAGGGAATATTGATGGCAAACAGCCAGCTCCACGGTCCGATCGCGAGAATGCCGGAAGCAATCGTCGGGCCGAGGGTGAACGCGGTCGCAACCACCAAGGCATTGTGCCCGAAACCGCGGCCCTCCAAACGGCCCGGATAAACGAAGCGAACCAATGCCGTATTCACACTCAATATGCCCCCGGCGCCCAGACCCTGCAGCACGCGCGCCGTCAGCAGGGTGGGTAGTGACCAGGCGCAGCTGCAGGCAAACGACGCCAGCGTGAACAGGAACAGGCCTGCGAGATAGACGCGTCGGTGACCTGCGATCTCGCCAAGCGCCGCGAGCGGCAACAGCGTCGCAACCAAGACAATCTGATAGACGTTCACAACCCAGATCACATCAGCAGGGGTGCTGTGAAGATCGGTTGCGATAGCGGGGAGGGCGATATTTGCGATCGCCGTGTCGAGCGACGCCATCGCAAGCGCGGTGAAGATCGCGGCAGCGGCCCATCTGCGCTGTTTCGCCTCCAGGCCATCGATCGCGATCGGCGCATTCGCCGAAATTGTCGCGGTGGACATTCGATAAAACCTCCAACGGGTCGGATGTAGTGCGGACACGATGAGCAGACAGGCTGCTTTCTGCATGCCGCATATGTGTGGGCTTGAATGTCTTGCGTGTCGAGGGAAGCCTGTTCGGGGTCGCCTCAACGAATAAGTTGAAGGTCGTCTCGGACCACAAAGCATGAAAGGCCACGGAAGAAGTCGAGCTCGCGGAGTTTCACTTCCGGCCCGACCTCTTTCGGTTCGGTCGCCTTAGAGATGCGGGCGATCAATAGCCCGTATCGGGCTCGCAAGGGGTAGCGTTGTCCCAGGGTTGCGTGGCGAATGCGCCGACGCGCGGAGCCGGGACGCAAACGCGTCCGTCGATGTAGCGTGCGCCATCGAGCGCGCCAGCATCGGCGCGTGCCGCGAGGTGCCGCGCATGGCTGCCTTGAGCCATCACGGGAGTGGTCAGCACGGTAGTGGCGATCAGTGCAGCCGACAGAAGTTCAACCTTGATCATTCTATTTCTCCATTCGCTGTGAACAGCCAACAGCTGTTGGCTTCGTAACGGAAGTAGAGAGATGATCGACGGGTGAAAGAGAACATTTCCTCACGTCATGTCACTGATGCGCGAGGTCGGTAGGTACCGAAGCCGTCGCGATCAGCTGCCGGATGGATTTCGCGTGACCGAAAGAGCATCGCTCGCGGGGAATGTGTCTCGCAATTCCTCGTCGAGCCGCTGGTCCACGCGATGCCATTCTGCGCGATCGAGCGCGGAGCTTGTTGTTGAAACTCTCGTTCGAATGGTTGCCTCGTTCGGCGCCGGCGATCGGTTGGTCGAGGTTCTCATCTGCAGGGATCCCTCTGGTTGTGTCCTGGTCAACGACTATCCAATGCGCCAACGCGAGCCATTAAATTGATGTTTAGGAAACTAAACTCGATTTCAGACGACGCGAGCGGCCGCGTGTCCGATATTCGTTGAGTGCCTGGTTGTTGCCGAGCCAAAGCCGCCGACGGCGTCGCACGGCCGACAG
>NZ_JBAURI010000828.1:0-7156 GCF_049581145.1 Bradyrhizobium sp. | reverse complement strand
GGCCAAGGGCGTCGACGTCTTCATGGAGAACTACAAGGTCGGCGATCTCAAGCGCTATGGCCTCGACTATGAATCGATCCGCGGCGTCAACCCCGGCATCATCTATTGCTCGGTGACCGGGTTCGGCCAGACCGGGCCCTATGCGCCGCGCGCGGGCTATGACGCGATCTTCCAGGCCATGGGCGGCCTGATGAGCGTCACCGGCCACATGGACGGCGAGCCGGGCGCCGGGCCGATGAAGGTCGGCCCCTCCATCGTCGACTACATGACCGGCATGAACACCTCGATCGCGATTCTCGCTGCGCTCTATCACAAGAAGGCCAATGGCGGCGACGGTCAGCATCTCGACGTCTGCCTGTTCGACACCGTGATCGCCTCGCTGTCGCATTGGGCGCAGATCTATCTCGTCAACGGCCAATCGCTGCCGCGGCGCGGCACCTGGGGCAATGGCGGCATGCCGGCCGGCATGTTCCGCTGCACCGATGGCGAGCTGATGCTGGTGGTCGGCAATGACGCGCAGTTCGTACGCACCTGCGCCGTGCTGGGCGAACCCGAGCTCGCCAAGGACCCGAGATTCCTTCGGAATAACGACCGCGTCGTCCACGGCAAGGAGATCATGGCGATTTTTGCGGGCCTGTTCCTGAAGAACAAGGTCGGCTACTGGCTGGATGAACTGGAAAAGGCCGGCGTGCCCTGTGGCTCCGTCAATGATTTCGAGCAGGTGTTTTCAGACCCGCATGTCCGCTCGCGCGGCATGGAGATCAAGGTCGACCACCCCTTCAATCACGCGCTCTCCCTGATCCGCAATCCCCTGACGTTTTCCGGCACGCCGGTGACCGACTACAAGGCCCCGCCGCGCCTCGGCGAACACACGCGGGAGATCCTGGCGTCCAAGCTCGGCTATGACGACGCAAAGCTCGCGGCGCTGAAGCAGCAGGACGTGATCTAGCGCAAGCGGCCGTCGTGGTCGGATCACTTGCGCTTCGTCACAGCGAGAATTGGAGCGGGGGCAGCGGTTCGATGGCCTCGCCGCGGCTACGCCGCCTTGTCCGCAAGCAGGCGCCGCATGACCTCGGGGCACTATTCGTTCGCCGTTGCGCTATGATGCCGTGGCCCAGCATACGGTTCAATCGCCGAAACAGCGCTTGCCTTCGATTGGGGACTGCGCCTGGTCGCGCGAGTCGCCGTCGGCCACACGGCATAAGCAAGACGAACAAGCCGACGAAAGGCCGAGGCATAGTGGAGTGAGAACTGTTCGTCGTATATCGGGGACGAGCGCTGACGTCGCAATCCGAAGCTGTTCGTTAGTTGCCGCGAGCCGGGCATCGCCCACAATGCAGGAAAAGCGATTTCGTGACGCGCTATTGCGCTCCGCGGCAACAGGAAGAGCAGTTTGCAACCTACAACGTCTTTGCGAGCGGTCGAAGCTATGACCCAGTTGGCCCGACGCCTCGGGATGGGCCGCGTGAATCCGTTCTTCCTGCACGAGTCCCAGCACGTCAGCGTGCGGCTACTTCCGTATGATGTCGTTGCCAGGGCCATGCCCGTCAGCGCCCCGGAAGCGACGGCCAGATTGACCTTGGAAGTCGATATCGCGCGCCACCTGGCCGGGAACAGGGCTCCCGTCGCCGGCCTCGCTGCCGATTGGCCGGGCGGCCCTCACATCCAAGACGGCTTTGTCATCACGCTCTGGAAGTTCATCGAACACGTTGCCGCGAATGGGGATGACGCCCGGCATGTTTCCGAAGCCGCCGATGCGTTGCGGCGCGTGCACCGGGCGCTCTCTGACTACCGCGGTGAACTGCCGAGTTTCTGGCACAAGCTCGATCGATGCGACCGCCTGCTCGAAAACGAGGCCACCACTCCGGCGCTCGGTCCCGTTGATCGGGCCTTCCTGCGATCAACCTACGGCCGCCTGCGTGAGATGGTGACGAGTACTCCTTTCGAGCCGATTCCTATCCATGGAGACGTGCATCTCGGCAACGTGCTGATCACGCCGCAAGGCGCCCTTTGGAACGACTTGGAAGATGTCAGTTTGGGACCTTGTGAGTGGGACGTCGGCTGGCTGCCCGAGGTCGACCTGGCTCAGTTCGAGCCGATGAATCAAGACCTGCTCTCGGCATTTCATTACCTTCGCAGTCTCTGCACATCGGTATGGTGTTGGGCGCGGTACGACGTGCCTGAGAAGCGCGAAGCCGCCGACTACCATTTGGAGTACCTCAGAGCCGAGTTCGGCAGTCGAAGGTCAGATTGAGCCAGCATCGTTGATCATAGGACTGTGGCGTAGACCTAATGCTCATCATCGTCGGTCGCGGGCCGCCGGAGCGAAATCGCACTGATTCGTAGGGAATCGTAAAATGGCGCCCCCGATACGAGTCGAACCTCGGAACGTTGTACCGGCGGCATCGGATCGGAAAGGAATGCTCGAGCAGGCGACAAAATCCACATCGTGCTGGATCGCCCTGTCGAATTCTGCGAACCTTGGGCCGGAACGCAAGCAAGCGCCGCCTCAAACTGGCCGGCTGGGCGGAGCATCCTGGTCACGGGGAACGACGAGCGCACCATGTCGAGTTCAGTGGCCGACACAGGCGAACCGCGCTGGTTTCAGGGCATCGAGCGCAAGCTCTGGATGATCCTGGCGGTCGCCTATGTCGGGTGGCTGCTCGACTCCATGGATCTCAATCTCTTTACGGTCGTGCTGGTGCCGAGCCTGCGCGAATTGCTGGGGCCGCGCGCCACGCCGCAGACCATCGGCTATTATGGCGGCGCGATTGCCGCGGTGCAGTTGCTGGGCTGGGGCGTCGGCGGACTGATCTTCGGCATCCTCGGCGATTACTGGGGACGAGCGCGAACCCTGTGCCTGTCCATCGTCGTCTATGCGCTGTTCACGGCGCTGTCCGGTTTCGCGGCGACCTGGTGGCAGCTCGCCATCTTCAGGTTTCTGATGGCCGCCGGCGTCGGCGCCGAATGGGCGATCGGCACCGCGCTGATCAACGAGACGTGGCCGCAGCGCTCGCGGGTTGCCGCCTCCGGCCTCATGATGTCGGCGTTCGGCTTCGGCTATCTGCTGGCCGGATTGATCAATCTGACCGTCGGCGCCTATGGCTGGCGCTATGTGTTCTTCACCGGCGTGATCCCGGCGCTGCTGGTCGCCTTGGTCTGGCGCGAGGTGCCGGAGTCCGAGCGCTGGCAGCAGGCGTCGCGGCGGCGCAATGACGCGCTGCAGCGGCTGTCGGCGGGTCGGGCGTCGCCGGACGACCGAAAACTCGCCACCTTCACCTTCGTCGAGCTGTTCCAGCCGCCCTGGCTGCGCAGCACCGTCGCGGCCACGTTCATGTCGTTCGCGGCGACGGTCGGGTTCTGGGGCACGCAGACCTGGATTCCGGCACGGGCCGCCGAACTGGCGAATGCGGCCGGCGCCAACCCGCTACAGGTGATCAGCATCGCGATCATCGTGCTCAACTGCGCCGCGGTGTTCGGCCTTCTGCTGTTTGCCTGGTTCACCGAGTTGATCGGCCGCCGGCCCGCATTCGCGGTCGGATGCATCGGCAACATGATCGTGTTGCCGATCGTGTTCCTGGTGCCCAAGACCTACCAGACACTGATCATGCTGCTGCCGCTGATGGGCCTGTTCACCAACGGCATCCTGGGCACTTTCACGCCCTATTTTCCGGAAATGTTTCCGACCCGGTTGCGCGCCACCGGGGTCGGCTTCTGCTTCAACATCGCCCGCATCTTTGCCGCGATCGGGCCGTTTATCGCGGGATCGCTGGTGGTCGCGTTCGGCGGCATTCCGCAGGCGGGCGCGGTGATGGCCGCAAGTTATGCGATCGGCCTGATCGCGGTCTATTTCGCGCCGGAAACGCGCGGCAAGCCGCTGCCGGAGTAGAATCATTGCAGGTCGATCTGCTCATCCCCGGGCTTCCGGCCAAGGCCGACCATTTCCTGTTCGGGATCTGCTCGCTGCTGCTGTTGCGGGATGGCAAGCGCACCATCCTGTTCGATTGCGGGCCGTACCGCGTGCGCCGCACGCTGGTGGAGGCGCTGGCCGCGCATGGCGTGACCCCCGAGCAGGTCGACACCGTGTTCGTGTCGCATCTGCATTGGGATCACATCGAGAATATCGACCTGTTTCGTCACGCCGAGATTCTCGTGCCGCGGCTCGAATTCGACTATGCGGCGGATATCCGCCCTTCCGACTGGGGCACGCCGCCTTACGCCCGCGAGATGCTGGCGGGGATGCGGCTGACGCTGCTGGAGGATCGCGAGCAGGAGATTTTCGAGGGCGTCAAAACCTTGCCGTTGCCCGGCCATTCCATCGGGCTGCAGGGACTGGTGGTGCAGGCGGAAGCTGGCGCGCTGGTGCTGGCCAGCGACGCGCTGTGGTCGGCGCGCGATGCCGTGCGCGGCCATCCGGACGTCGCTTTCTTCGATCCGGCGAAAGGGCAGGCGAGCCTGGCCCGGGCACTCGCCGCCGGTTCGGTGTATTATCCCGGCCATGACCGGCCGTTCACGCTGCAAGACGGCCGCGTCAGCTATCTGGCGCAATATCGCTATCGCCTGCGGTTTTCGTTCCAGCCCGACGGGCGCGATATCCACACCATGATCTCGACCGAAGATTGCTCGCAAGAAGCTGAAACGGCGGAGCGGAGCTGAGTGATGGCTGCGGATATCGACCAGCTCTTCACCGGCCTTGCCGCCAGCGCCGACAAATTCCTGTTCGGCACCACGACGGTCGCGGTCGTGCGCACCGCGCGCGAACTGATCGTGTTCGATACCGGCCCCTATGCCTACCGGCCGATCCTGCAGGGGCGGCTGCGCCGCGCCGGCATCGATCCGTCAGAGGTCACCAAGGTCGTGCTGTCGCATCTGCACTGGGACAATGCGGCGAATGCTGACCTGTTCGGGACAGCCTGTGTGCTGGTGCACCGGCGCGAGCTCGAGGCGGCCGACCGCGCCGCGGAGCGTGACTGGGCCATTCCCGAATACACCGCTCGCGCGCTGCGCCGGCTGCGGCTTCAACCGGTCAGCGACGACATCGAGCTGGCGCCCGATCTGCGGATCGTCGAACTTCCGGGCCACACGCCGGGATCGATGGGATTGCTGGTCGGCCGCAGCCTTCTGGCCGGCGATGCCGTCGGCAGCGCCAGGGAAGCTGCGACCCGCCAACTCGCCGCCTGTACCGGCGGCGATCAGCAGGCGCTGGCAAGCCTCGACAAGGCGCTGGCGCTGGCCGAGATCATCTATCCCGGCCACGATCGGCCATTTCGTGTCGGCCCGCCCATCCAATATATTTCGGACTACGAGCTGAAGATCCGCCTCTTCATCGATCCGTCGGGGCAGGACGAGGAACTGCACTTCGGCGCCGCCGCTGCAAAATCGTTCGCGACCTGGCCGGGGGATTGAGGGGGGATCGGAGCAAACAGGCGAGCGATTCTGGCGCCGAACCTCGACTGTGACGAGACGGATTCGTAGGATACCCATCAGCGGTCATAGCAAAACCGGTC
Organism: Bradyrhizobium sp.; assembly: GCF_049581145.1. Lineage (GTDB taxonomy): Bacteria > Pseudomonadota > Alphaproteobacteria > Rhizobiales > Xanthobacteraceae > Bradyrhizobium. The sequence continues at coordinate 1,649 of NZ_JBAURI010000828.1, read as the reverse complement.
ATAGCAAAGTGATGGGTTTCGCGAAGGGCTCTACCCATCCTCCAAGGAACCAGCTATTGCGCGGCCAGCTTCTTCGGCATCTTCGCCGCGTCTCCCGCCAGCGCCATCACCGCGACCGCCACGACGCGCGCCACGACGCCCTCGACATCATCGAGGTCGCATTTGCCTTCCGACAATTTGGTCAGCCGTTCGCTGTCGCGGATGGTGTGGTGGGCCATGGCGAGCGCGAAATGCAGGCCCCAATAGATCTCGACCTCGCCGCGTTCGGGCAGCGCGCGGCGCATCGCGGCTGAGAATTTGCGCAGATGGTCGATCTCGCGATTCTTGATGCGGCGGATCGGCGGCACGGACTCGATCGAGGCCCGGATCATGAAGCGCGCGGAGGTCGAGCGCTGATTGTCCGGGCCGAGGCAGCCGCGCAGCGCGGGGCCGACCAGCGCGCGGAGGATCTCGGAGATATCGGCGATGCCGCCGCCTCGTTCTTCCGCGGCGCGCAATTCCCTCAAGCGTTCGCGGTTCAGCGCCAGGCTGCGGCTGACGAACAGTTCCGCGATCAACTCGTCCTTGGAGCCGAAATGATAGTTCACCGCGGCCAGGTTGACATTGGCCGCGGCGACGATGTCGCGCAGCGTCACGTCGCCAAAGCCGCGATCGGCATAGAGCCGTTCGGCGGCGGCGAGGATGGCGGTGCGGGTCAGATCGCTCGGCATGGGTCGTCTGCGTTGCCTGGTCCTGCTGTGTCGCTAATCCCTCATGGTGAGGAGGCGCGGAAGCGCCGTCTCGAACCATGAGGCCCCGCTGCGCGTTTCGGGCCTCGTCCTTCGAGACGCTTGCTTACGCAAGCTCCTCTCGGATGAGGGCATAAAGCTGGTTATGACGCGGCGGAACGCGATCTGCCTTGCCGGTTGCTTTTCAAACATTTGTATGAAACTATCGTTTCAAAGGTCGCAAATGTCAATCCGCGCGTGATGCGCGCCGCATCTTCGGCCTTCACGCGTCCGGCATCGCGCCCCTGCAACCGCCATCAAGCCCCTTGCGGCGCGCGGATGACGGGACGACAGTGCGGCAAAGATTTCCGAGATCGTCACGACAAGAGATCGTCAAGAAGAAGCGAGAGGAGCTCCCATGGATTTCACGATGTCAGACAGGCAGAAGGAATGGCTCGGCCGGGTGCAGTCGTTCATGACCAAGCACGTCCGTCCCGCGGTGCCGATCTACAAGCAGCAGGACGCCGAGGGACCGCGCTGGAAGGTGATCCCGGTGCTGGAGGATCTGAAGAAGCTGGCCAAGGCCGAGGGCCTCTGGAACATGTTCATGCCGCCGTCCTCGCATGAGGATGACGAATTTCGCGGCGCGGGATTGAGCAACCTGGAATACGCGCTGCTCGCCGAGGAGATGGGCCACATCTCCTGGGCCTCGGAAGTGTTCAACTGCTCTGCGCCCGACACCGGCAACATGGAAGTCTTCATGCGCTACGGCTCCAAGGAGCAGAAGCGCAAATGGCTGCGTCCCCTGATGGACGGCGAGATCCGTTCCGCCTTCCTGATGACCGAACCGGCGGTGGCGTCGTCGGATGCGACCAATATCGAAACCAGCATCAGGCGCGATGGCGATCATTACGTCATCAACGGCCGCAAATGGTGGTCGTC
>NZ_JBAURI010000827.1:0-2485 GCF_049581145.1 Bradyrhizobium sp. | reverse complement strand
CCCTCGCCCTACCTGCAGCAGCTCCTGGATCGGCTGCGCGAGCAGGAAAAAGGCGGCGGCGACGCACGTTGACCCGATCGTGACGACAAAAATTCATCGACAAACCGGTTGCCTTTGCGCCGCGCTGCGGTGACAACCCCGCATGCTTTCCATCACCGAAATATCGGTCCGGCTTGCCGGGCGACTTCTGATTGATCATGGCTCGGCACAGATCGTTCCCGGCGCGCGAGTCGGCCTGGTCGGCCGCAACGGTACCGGTAAATCGACGCTGTTTCGGGCGATTCGCGGTGAACTCGCGACCGAGACGGGCAGCATCACCATTCCTTCGCGCTGGCGCGTCGGCAGCCTCGCGCAGGAAGCGCCGAACGGACCGGAGAGCCTGATCGAGGTGGTTCTCAAGGCCGATCTCGAGCGCGACGCACTGCTGCGCGAGGCCGACCATGCCGAAGATCCGCACCGGATCGCGGAAATCCAGACCCGCCTCGTCGATATCGATGCCCATTCGGCGCCGGCGCGCGCCGCCGCGATCCTGAGCGGGCTCGGCTTTTCGACCGCGGACCAGGCACGGCCCTGTTCGGAATTTTCCGGCGGCTGGCGGATGCGGGTCGCGCTGGCCGCGACCCTGTTCGCCGCGCCCGACCTGCTGCTCCTGGACGAGCCCACCAACTATCTCGATCTGGAAGGAACGCTCTGGCTTGAGGACCACCTCGCCAACTATCCGCGGACCGTGATCGTGATCAGCCACGACCGCGACCTGTTGGAAACGTCGGTCGATCAGATCCTGCACCTGGAGCGCGGCAAGCTCACGCTGTACCGCGGCGGCTATTCATCCTTCGAGGAACAGCGCGCCACGCGGGAAATGCTCGATGCCAAAGCCGTCAAACGTCAGGAGGCGGAGCGCAAGCGCCTGCAGGACTTCGTCGACCGTTTCAAGGCCAAGGCCTCGAAGGCCCGCCAGGCCCAGTCACGCGTCAAGATGCTGGAGAGGATGAAGCCGGTGACCGCGCTGGTCACGCAGGACGTCCGCGAGATCAGCTTCCCCGCGCCGGAAAAAGCGCTGTCGCCGCCGATCATCGCCGTCGACAATGTATCGGTTGGCTACGATCAGACCAGTCCGGTGCTCAATCGCGTCACCCTGCGCATCGACAACGACGACCGCATCGCGCTATTGGGCTCGAACGGCAACGGCAAATCCACTCTGGTCAAGCTGCTCGCGGACCGGCTGAAGCCGTTTTCGGGCTCGATCACGCGCGCCGACAAGCTCGCCATCGCCTATTTCGCCCAGCATCAGCTCGACGAATTGAACGAAGCTGCCTCCGTCTACGACCATGTCCGCAAACTGATGCCGGAGGCGCCCGAAGCCAAGGTGCGGGCGCGCGCCGGCGCCATCGGATTTTCCGGCAAGGCCGCCGATACCAGGGTCGCAAGCCTCTCCGGCGGTGAAAAAGCCAGGCTGCTGCTCGGACTTGCGACCTTTTTCGGTCCCAACATGATCATCCTGGACGAGCCGACCAACCATCTCGACATCGATAGCCGCGCGGCGCTGGCGGAAGCCATCAACGAATTCCCGGGCGCGGTAATCATGGTGTCGCATGACCGCTATTTGATCGAAGCCTGTGCCGATCAGCTCTGGGTGGTAGCCGACCATGCTGTCACGAGCTTCGAGGGCGATCTCGACGACTACCGGCGCATGGTGCTGTCGGCGCGCGGCCAGCGCACAGGTCTGCGCGACCGCGGCGACAACGGGCGCCCGCAAGCCCCTGCGAAGCAGGCCCCCGAGAAGAGCGAGCGCGAAAAGCCCGAGAAGCGCAGGCCCATCAAACAGAAGATCTCGGATGCTGAAGCCGAGATCGAGCGCATCACCGGCATCATTGCCAAGATCGATGCCGCGCTGGCGCTGCCGGATCTGTTCAGCCGCGACCCCAGGCAGGCCGCCCAGCTCAGCAAGGCGCGCGCCAATGCGGTCAACGCGTTGCAGCGCGCCGAGGACGCGTGGCTGGAAGCCAGTTCGCAATTTGACGGGGCGTCGGGCTAGAGCATCGTGGGGAAAAGCATGCAATCGGGCGACGAACCGACGGCTACCTCATTGTTTTCCTCGCGACAAACGCGGAACGCGTTTGCGGAGATCATGTTCAATCAAACCCCTGGAGCGCGATGGCGATTCAAACTCATCGCGCACCAACCATAACTAACCGTCGCAGATCAGGTCGCAGCCGGAGGCTTTTTCTTGGACTTCGATTTCGCGGTCTTCGGCGGCGGCGCGACCGGATCAGCCCCGCGTTCGACCGAGCGCAGGCGTCCGCCCTGGAAAGTATAGATTCCAGCGCGCGGGCCCTGCGACCAGGTCACGACGGCGACCCTTTGACCGCCCGGACTCGCCGAAATATTGACGTTGTCTGGCGCGCCGATGCCGCGCACGACATCGCATTCGGTGTGGCCGAGCGCGACCGCTCCCGGCCGCGGCGGCGGCGCGCCCGTTTGCGGG
>NZ_JBAURI010000826.1:0-7845 GCF_049581145.1 Bradyrhizobium sp. | reverse complement strand
ATGTGATCTTCGCCTGTCCGAGGTGAGCGGCTTTTTCGACGTGGGAACGGTCAAACACTTCGCGTCCTTTCGCGGGAAAATTTCGGTCGACTGCGGGAGTGGCCTGCAACGACAGGCTGTGCCCCTGGAGGTCTGTCGGCGAGGTCTGTCGGCGCCGAGGCCGGACTTCAGCCGACCGCAACATCATCGATTGCCGGCTGCCGAGCCGTGGTTCGCCGATCCGGCGCGGACGGCGGCGCCTGCCGAGGCGGCGGGCCGCCTCGTGAGGCGCGCCGCCAGCCTCGGCGGTCCGAGGGCTACGTCTTCGCCAGCGCGCTCTTGGGATTGAGCTTGCCGATATTGCCGCTTTCACTGCCCGCCGCCGGATCGATGGCGGCGTTGATCAGCGTCGGCCTGCCGGACTCCAGCGCCGCGTCGACGGCGCGCTTCAGGTCATCGGGGGTGGCGGCATTGACGCCATGACCGCCATAGGCCTCGATCGTCTTGTCGTAGCGCGCGCCCTTGACGAACGAGGTGATCGCCGGATCGCTGAAGCCGCCCGCGTTGACATGGTCGCCGCGATAGATGCCGTCATTGTTGAAGACGACGATGCAGATCGGCAGGTTGTAGCGGCAGATGGTCTCGATCTCCGCATTGGAGAAGCCGAACGCGCTGTCGCCCTCGATGCACAGCACCCGGTTGCCGGTTTCGATCGCGGCCGCGATGGCGTAGCCCATGCCGATCCCCATCACGCCCCAGGTGCCGACGTCCAGGCGTTTGCGCGGCTGATAGATGTCCACCACGCCGCGCGCCTGGTCGAGCGTGTTGGCGCCCTCGTTCACCAGAACCGTGTCCGGGCGTTCGCGGATCACGTCGCGCAGCACGCGCAGCGCTGAATGGAAATCCATCGGCATCGAGTTCTTGCCGAGACGGCTCGCCATCTTGGCGACGTTGGCCTGCTTCTTGGCGTCGATCGAGGCGGTCCATTCGGCCGGCGGCTTCTGCCAGTCGTTGCCCATGCCCTTCAGCAGCGCGGCGACGCAGGAACCGATGTCGCCGACCACGGGAGCTGCGATTTCGACGTTGGAGTCCATCTCGCGCGGTTCGATGTCGATCTGGATGAGTTTCTTCGACCCCGCCGCGCCCCACTGCTTGCCCTTGCCGTGGCTCAGCAGCCAGTTGAGCCGGGCGCCGATCAGCATCACCACGTCGCTGTCCTGCAGCACCGTCGAGCGCGCCGCGGCGGCGCATTGCGGATGGGTGTCGGGCAACAGGCCCTTGGCCATGCTCATCGGGATGTAGGGGATGCCGCTGTTCTCGACCAGCGCGCGAATGTCGTCGTCGGCCTGGGCGTAGGCTGCCCCCTTGCCGAGGATGATCAGCGGACGCCTGGCGCTGCGCAGCAGATCCAGCGCGCGCTGCACCGCGGATGGGGCAGGGATCTGCGCCGGCGCCGGGTCGATCACCTTGACCAGGGAGCGTTGCCCGGCGGCCTTGTCCATCACCTGGCCGAACAGCTTCGCCGGCAGGTCCAGGTAGACGCCGCCCGGACGGCCGGACACCGCGGCGCGGATGGCGCGGGCGACGCCGATGCCGATATCGGCGGCGTGCAGCACGCGGTACGCCGCCTTGCACAGCGGCTTGGCGATGGCGAGCTGGTCCATCTCCTCATAGTCGCCCTGCTGCAGGTCGACGATCTCGCGCTCCGACGACCCTGAGATCAGGATCATCGGGAAGCAGTTGACCGTCGCGTTCGCCAGCGCGACCAGGCCGTTCAGGAAGCCCGGCGCCGAGACCGTCATGCACACGCCCGGCGCCTTGTTCAGGAAGCCGGCGATCGCGGCGGCGTTGCCTGCATTGGTCTCGTGCCGGAACGAGATCACCCGCATTCCCTCGGCCTGCGCCAGGCGGCCCAGATCGGTGATCGGGATGCCCGGAACGTTATAGATCGTCTCGATGCCGTTGAGTTGCAGCGCGTCGACGACCAGGTGGAAGCCGTCGGTGAACTCCTGCGTCTCCGAGGCTGTTTCGACTTGTTTGTCCATGAGTTTGAGTCCCTTCGTTAGGTTGGATCTTTGCGGTAGCGGGCGTTGCCGCGCGCCACGGGGAGTGTTGGATGTTGGAGGCGGAGTGGGGCGCCGGCGATGCAGCCTGCCGCTTGGCGGATGCGGCATCGCCGGCGGTGGCAACGGCTTGGTTGGCTAGGCAGCGCTCCTCTCGAGCATGTCCGGCTCGGCAACCTCGTGCGACTGGAACCACTGCGCCGCCGGGGCGAGGATGAGGGCTACGACGAACACCGCGATGACGTTGATGACGGCTGCCACCAGGAGAACGCTGTCCCAGCTTCCGGTGATCCGTGTCACGATGGAGGCGAGCGGCACCAGGAGGGCGGCAGCGCCCTTCGCCGTATAGAGCAGCGCTGCGTTGGTGGTGGCGAACTTGGTCCCGAACAGGTTCGTGCACATCGCCGGGAACAGGCTGAAGATATTGCCCCAGCAGAAGAACACCAGGCCGGTGCAGAGGACGAATGCCGCCGGGATGGAGCCGAACAGATAGAGGAAGAAATACGCCGCGGCGCCAAGGCCAAAGCCGATCATCATGGTCTTGGGCAGGCCGATCAGGTCCGCGATCCAGCCGAACAGCGGCCTTGCGACGCCATTCATGACGTTGGAGAACACCAGCGCCAGCGACAACGTGCTCACGCCCACGAGCATGATGTTCGAGATGGCGTGCGAATTTGCGATCGCGACCAGGTTCGCGGTGACCACGAGCCCGCCGGCGCACATCAGCACGTCACAGATATACAGAACCCAGAACACCCAGCTGCCAAGCACTTCCCTGGACGTATAGCTGCGGAGCGACTGCTTGGTTGCGGCGTTGACGACGACGTTCACTTCGCCTGGATTGGGGTGGCGAACGAACTGGGAGGCGATCAGGACGACACCGCCCTGAATCAGCCCGAACAGCAGGAATGCCGCCTGGTAGCCCGAGGATGCGATGTACATCTTGATGGGAATGATGGTCAGCGCGGCGCCGGCACCGAAGCCGGCGGCGACCAGGCCGGTCGCCAGGCCGCGGTGATCGGGAAACCATTTGACCGCAGTTCCCACCGAGACGCAGTAGATGGCGCCGGCTCCGAAGCCGGTCAACGCACCGCCGACATACAGGGCCGTCAGCGACGTGGAATAGGCGTCCAGCACCCAGCCGGCCCCGACCAGAAGGCCGCCGAGCCCCATCACGACGCGTGGCCCGAAGCGCGGCCCGACCCGATCGCAAACCCAGGCATCGACCGGTGTTGCCCAGGTTTCCAGCGCGACGAAGATGGTGAAAGCGACCTGGATGCTGCTGACGGCCCAGCCATGGGCCTGCTGCAGCGGAGAGACGAAGACCGACCATCCGTATTGCAGATTGGCGATCATGATCATGCAGACGATCGATAGCCCGAGATGCAGCCATCTTCTATTGCTTGGTTGGGCTGTACCGGCCGGCGCTGTAATAAGCATATGCGTAATCCTCTTGAAGGCGGTCTGCCGGGACGGCGAACTCGTGACATCGCGAGGCGTCATCGCCGGCGGATGTATCCGCGGCGTTTTTCATCATGGTCGTTTCGTCATGGAGTTGATCGGCTCCGTCTGCCGGTGCGGGGGCGACCCCGCATCCGGCAGGCCTGTTGTTGATCCGCTCTGCCGGGCGGTGCGGGGAGATCAAGCCCCCGGTCCCGGCAGATCGCAGCCTGTCGCCCAGGCCGTCGTCAGACCACCTTCTCCGCATGCATGCGGGCGATCTGGTCCTTGTCGTAGCCGAGCTGACTCAGAACCTGGTCGGAGTGCTCGCCGAGGAGCGGCGAGGTCTTCACCTCGATCTTCAGTTCGGAGAACTTGATCGGACAGCCGACGGTCAGGAACTTGCCGCGAACCGGATGGTCGACCTCGACGATCGAACCGCTCGCGCGCAGCGACGGATCTTCCTCGATGTCCTTCATCGACATCACCGGCGCGCAGGGAATGTCGTACTTGCGCAGGATGTCGACCGCTTCCCATTTGGTCTTGTCGGCGAGCCAGCTCTCGATGTAGGCGAAGATGTCGAAGATCTTGTCCTGGCGCGCCAGCGCGGTCTTGTAGGCGGGATCTTCGACCCATTCGGGCTTGCCGATCGCCTTGGCGGTGTTGGCCCAGTTCTGACCCTGGATCGTGAAGTAGATGTAGGCGTTCGGGTCGGTCTCCCAGCCCTTGCACTTCACCACCCAGCCCGGCTGTCCGCCCCCGCCGGCATTGCCGCCGCGCGGCACGGCGTCGGTGAACTTGCCGTACTTGCCGTCTTGCCGGATCGGATACTGCGGATATTCCTCCAGCACATGGAGGCGGTCGAGGCGCTGCTGGTCGCGCAGCTTGACGCGGCACAGGTTCAGCACGGCATCCTGCATCGCGCAGGCGACCTTCTGGCCGTGGCCGGTCTTGTCGCGCATGCGCAGCGCGGCGAGGATGCCGATCAGCAGATGCATGCCGGTGTTGCTGTCGCCCAGCGCAGCCCCGCTCACGGTCGGCGGGCCGTCCCAGAAGCCGGAGGTCGATGCGGCGCCGCCGGCGCACTGCGCGACGTTCTCGTAGACCTTGAGGTCTTCGAACCGGTTACCCTCGGAGAACCCCTTCACCGAAGCCAGGATCATCTTCGGGTTGAGTTCCTGGATGCGTTCCCAGGTGAAGCCCATGCGGTCGAGCGCGCCGGGGCCGAAGTTCTCCACCATCACGTCGGAGACCTTGATCAGCTTCTCCAGGATCTCCTTGCCGGCCTTGTTCTTCGTGTCCAGCGTCAGCGAGCGCTTGTTGCAGTTGAGCTGGGTGAAATACAGCGCGTCGGCATCGGGGATATCGCGCAACTGGTTGCGGGTGATGTCGCCGGAGCCTGGCCGCTCCACCTTGATCACGTCGGCACCGAACCATGCCATCATTTGCGTACAGGCCGGTCCGGCCTGCACGTGGGTGAAATCGATCACTCGAATTCCGTCAAGAGCCTTAGTCACGGTCATAATCCTTTGCTTTCCGGGGAATGGGGTGGGCAGCGGAACGTCCGGGTGCGTTCGCGGCTGCGACGAGGTGGGGTCCGCCCGCGAGGCGGCTAGTCGCTTGTCTCAACGAGACCGAATTCTTGATTCCTGCTGGCTCCCGCCCGGGGCATGGTCCCCGCTCTCGTCCGCTCGCGCCCGGCAGCGCAATCGGATGGTGCGGCTGACCGGGTCATTCCGCCCGGCGGGATGCGTCCAACGCCTCCATCAATACGGCAGCCTCGCTGCTCAATTTCATCGACCATGGTCCGTGCATCTGGGATGCCGTTATCAGTCATTTGGCATCTGGCATGCCATATACCAATGCAGCAACCCTACCTTCGGAGCACGTCGGCGCATTGACTTAGATCAACCGGCACGCCTGGTTCTGCAAAAGGCCTGATCCGTGGAATGATGCTTCGTGGTTCGGTTAACGGCATCCGCGGAGCAGCGCCGTTGACTGGGCGCAATTTGACCCTCCCGGCGAGGCCAAGCATCGTCCGGGGACGCGCGACTTCGCGGCGGCCAGCGTTCGAGACGTCGAGACTCGCCGCGACAACGGTCCTGATCCCGGGTTGCCGGGGTCCCGTCGCCCGCGACCGGCCAGGACGATTCCACGTCGGTGTTACTACCTATCCGCCGGTTAGCGAGGCCGTAACAAGCCAGCGTTCAAGATGGTACATGACCTTGGCCGCCAAGCTGCAGCGTCTACGCTTCGATCGCTCACGGCGCTCGTCGCGTTCGATTGGCGCGCGGATCCTGCAGGTCGTCGTCAGCCTGGCTGGTCCGTGGATCCTTGGCTTCGCGATCTTCGCCATCTGCGTCTACCAGAACGAGCGCAATCACATCACCAACAGCACGATTGCGACCTCGCGCGCGCTGGCGTCGGCGGTCAATCGCGAACTGGCCAGCACGATGCTGGCAGCCCAGGTTCTGGCCTCGTCGCCGTTTCTTGCCTCGGACGATTTCGCAGCCTTTCATCGTGAGGCAACGAAGATCGCTCCGATGCTGCATGCAAGCGCGATCCTGCTCGCCGACGCGACCGGTCAACAACTCGTCAATACGTTGCGGCCGTCTGGTGAGGCGCTGCCGTTACGGCGCAACATCCAGAATCTGCGCAAGGTGTTCGAAACCGGTCAACCCTCCGTTTCCGATCTTTTCCTCGGCAGTCTGACCAATCAACCGTCCATTGTCGTCGAAGTGCCGGTGCTGCGGGATGGTCACGTCAAGTACACGATCGGCATCGCCCTTGTGACCGATCGGTTGGGAGACTTGCTGACTGGCCAGCAGCTGCCGCCGGATTGGGTCTCGACCATCGCCGACAGTTCGGGCGCCATCGTCGCCCGCGCCGGCTATGCCGGGCCGGTCGGCACGCAGGCCCTGCCGGTGCGTCTGTCTGCGATGACGGCCGCGCGGTCAGGCCTGGTCGAGACAAGTCGCCACGATGGTACGCGAATATTCGTGGGGTTCAGCAAATCGGACATGTCGGACTGGACGGTCGCGATCAGCGTGCCGGTCTCGATCGCGTTCCACGACCTGAACCTGTTGCTTCGGTTCGGCCTCGTCGGCTTGATCGCGGCCCTGATCATCGGCTTCGCCCTGGCGTTCTATCAGTCGGCCCAGATCGCACGCGCCGTTCAGTCCTTGATACCCCAGGCACTTGCAATCGGGCACGGTGAGGTGCCGGCCGGGCCGAGGCTTGGCGTCCGGGAGGTCGACGAGGTGGCGCAGGCGCTCGACCGTGCCGACCGGCTCGTGAAGACGCGAACCGCCGAGCGCGACAGCGCCGCGCAAAAGGAAGAGGAAGCCAAGACCCTGACCGGCGTGATGAGTGAATTCGTCAACAATGTCAGCCACGAGCTGCGCACGCCATTGACCTCGATTGCCGCCTCGCTCGGCCTGTTGGCTGGCGGGTCGCTTCACCCATTGCCTTCGCCGACCGACCGCCTGGTGTCCATCGCGCATGCCAATGCGCAACGTCTCGTGCGGCTCGTGAACGACATTCTCGATATCGCGAGACTGGAGTCCGGCAAGGCGATCTTTCACTATGCGTCGATCGAGCTGCTTGCGTCAGTCAAACAGGCGATCGATGCCAATGGCGCGATCGTGCAGGCCCAGGGCCTGTCGATACGGCTCGATGCGCGATCGCCCTTCTGCATCGTGCGGGCGGATGACGATCGCCTCGTCCAGGCCCTGACCAATCTGCTCTCCAATGCGATCAAGTTCTCGCCCCCGGGTGGCGAGATCGTCGTCACGGTCGAGCGGGCGGAACGCATGGGACGCGTGACCGTACGCGACCAGGGCCCGGGCATTCCCGACGAGTTCCGCGCGCGCATCTTCGGAAAATTCGCGCAGGCCGAAACCGGCGATGCGCGGCGGAAGGGAGGTTCCGGACTGGGCCTCAATATCGTCCAACAGATCGTCACGCAGCACGCCGGCGCCGTCACATTCGACAACGCGCCGGGCGGCGGAGCGATATTTTGTCTGGACATACCATTGGTCGATGAAGCAACCGGTGAGCTGGTCGCGCGCCGGCGCGATTCTGCCGCTTGAACGCGGCGATCGCCGACGATCGCGGCCGATCCCCTTCGACGACGATCGGATCGAACAGCAGACGGGGACGAATCCCGTCACTGGACCAGGCCGGCCGCGAGAGGGCTGGCACGTCCTGGCGGTGTCCCTCGCACGCGCGGTTTTGGCACGCCCTCACCACGAGGATCGAAGATTTCGCCGCGACGACAGTCCTGATCCCGATGGCCGCCGGCGGAGGCGCCCGTCCCGAAGGATGGCCGCGAACGCGGCGGCGCGCGGCAGCCGTCCTACCC
>NZ_JBAURI010000825.1:0-11996 GCF_049581145.1 Bradyrhizobium sp. | reverse complement strand
GCCGCAAAGAACGGCTGTCGGCCAGCGCCTGCGGCCCTTCGGTGGTGTTAAAAACCAGCTGGATGTCGCCGTTCATGATGGCGTCGACGATATGCGGCCGCCCCTCCAGCACCTTGTTCACTTTTTCGGTCGGCACGCCGCTATCGGCCAGAAAACGCTGCGTGCCCGAGGTGGCCATCACCTTGAAGCCAAGCGAGAATAGCAGCCGCACCGCGTCCACAATCCGGGTCTTGTCGATCTCGCGCACCGACACGAATACCGTCCCCTTGCGCGGCACGCGGGTGCCGCCGCCGAGCTGGCTCTTGGCGAAGGCGACTTCGAACGAGCGGTCGATGCCCATCACCTCGCCGGTGGAGCGCATTTCCGGACCCAGCACGGTATCGACGCCCGGGAAGCGGGCGAACGGAAACACCGATTCCTTGACGCCGACATGGTTGAGCTTGCGCTTCTTCAAATCGAGGTCGGCGAGCTTCTCGCCGGCCATGATACGGGCGGCGATCTTCGCCACCGGCATGCCGACCACCTTGGCGACGAACGGCACGGTGCGGGAGGCGCGCGGATTGACCTCGAGCACGTAGATATCGCCGTCCTTGATGGCATATTGCACGTTCATCAATCCGACCACGTCGAGGCCAAGCGCGAGCTCGCGGGTCTGCCGCTCCAGTTCGCCGATGGTCTGCGCGTCCAGCGAATGCGGCGGCAGCGAGCAGGCGGAATCGCCGGAATGGATGCCGGCCTCCTCGATGTGCTCCATGATGCCGACGATGAAGGTGTCCTTGCCGTCGCACAGGCAATCGACGTCGATCTCGGTCGCATCGGACAGATAGCGGTCGAACAACAGCGGGTTCTTGCCGAGCACGGTGTTGATCTGCCCGGTCTTGTCGTTGGGGTAGCGCGCCTTGACGTCGGCCGGCACGAGCTCGGGCAGGGTGCCGAGCAGGTAGTCCGAGAGCTGGTTCTCCTCGCGGATGATCTGCATGGCTCGGCCGCCCAGCACGTAGGACGGGCGCACCACCAGCGGCAAATCGAGGTCGGCGGCAACCAGGCGTGCCTGCTCGACCGAATAGGCGATGCCGTTTTTCGGCTGTTTCAGATGCAGCTTGTCGAGCACGCGCTTGAAGCGGTCGCGGTCCTCGGCAAGGTCGATGGCGTCTGGCGAAGTGCCGAGGATCGGCACATCGGCCGCCTCCAGCGCGCGCGCCAGTTTCAGCGGCGTCTGGCCGCCGAACTGGACGATGACGCCGTGCAGGGTGCCGTTCTTGCGTTCGGTCGTGATGATCTCGAGCACGTCCTCAGCCGTCAACGGCTCGAAATACAGCCGGTCGGCGGTGTCGTAGTCGGTCGACACCGTCTCCGGATTGCAGTTGATCATGATGGTCTCGTAGCCGGCATCGTGCAGCGCGAAGCAGGCATGGCAGCAGCAATAGTCGAACTCGATGCCCTGGCCGATCCGGTTCGGGCCGCCGCCGAGAATGATGACCTTGTTCTGGTCCGACGGCGCGCTTTCGTCGGCGAACAGGCCCGCGAACGGCGCTTCATAGGTCGAATACATGTAGGCGGTGGGCGACGCGAACTCGGCCGCGCAGGTGTCGATGCGCTTGAACACCGGACGAACCCCAAGTGCATGACGCTTGCCGGTGATGTCGGCTTCGGCGCTCCCCGCCAGCACCGCAAGCCTTGCGTCGGAGAAGCCCATCGCCTTCAGGCTGCGCATGCCGAACGCGTTCTCCGGCAGGCCGTGCTTGCGCACCTTGTCTTCCATCTCGACGATGCCGCGCATCTCGCCGAGGAACCAGGGATCGATCTTGCAGGAATTGAAGATGTCCTCGTTCGACCAGCCGAGCCGCATCGCTTGCGCCACCTGCAGGATGCGGTTCGGCGTCGGCGTGCCGAGAGCTGCGCGGATCGCGTTCTTGTCGTCGCCGCGTCCGAGCCCCTCGATGTCGATCTCGTCGAGGCCGGTCAGGCCGGTTTCCAGCCCGCGCAGCGCCTTTTGCAGGCTCTCCTGGAAAGTGCGGCCGATCGCCATCACTTCGCCGACCGACTTCATCGAGGTGGTCAGCGTGGTGGAGGCGCCGGGGAATTTCTCGAACGCAAAGCGCGGCACCTTGGTGACGACGTAGTCGATGGTCGGCTCGAACGAGGCCGGCGTCGCGCCGCCGGTGATGTCGTTGGCGATCTCGTCCAGCGTGTAGCCGACGGCTAGCTTGGCGGCGACCTTGGCGATTGGAAAGCCGGTCGCCTTCGAGGCCAGCGCGGAGGAGCGCGATACCCGCGGGTTCATCTCGATGATGACCATGCGCCCGTCGGCGGGATTGATGCCGAACTGCACGTTGGAGCCGCCGGTCTCGACCCCGATCTCGCGCAACACCGCGAGCGCGGCGTCGCGCATGATCTGGTATTCCTTGTCGGTCAAGGTCAGAGCCGGCGCCACCGTGATGGAATCGCCGGTGTGCACGCCCATCGGATCGAAATTCTCGATCGAGCAGACGATGATGCAGTTGTCCTTCTTGTCGCGCACCACCTCCATCTCGAACTCTTTCCAGCCGAGCACGGATTCTTCGATCAGGACCTCGTTGGTCGGCGAGGCGTCGAGCCCGCGCTCGATGATGTCGAGGAACTCTTCCTTGTTGTAGGCAATGCCGCCGCCGGTGCCCCCCATGGTGAAGGAAGGCCGGATGATCGCCGGCAGGCCGATCTCGGAGAGCGCCATCAGCGCCTGGCCGAGCGCATGCTCCTGGTAGCGCTTTTTCCGCTCGTTTTCGCCGAGCGTCCACTGCCGCTCGCACTCTTCCAGCGCGGCCCCGGAGAGTTTTTCGCGTTCGGCCAGATGTTTGTCGCGGTAGGATTTCTTCAGCGCCGAGGCATTGGCGAGCCGCGATTTCGGCGTCTGCAGGCCAATCTTCTCCATGGCGTTGCGGAATAACTGGCGGTCTTCCGCCTTGTCGATCGCATCAGCGGTGGCGCCGATCATCTCGACGTCGAATTTGGCCAGCGTGCCCTGCCGGCGCAGCGACAGCGCGCAGTTCAGCGCGGTCTGCCCGCCCATGGTCGGCAGCAGCGCAAAGCCGCCGGGGACGACATGGCGCTCCTTTTCGATGATCTTGGCGACGATCTCAGGTGTGATCGGCTCGATATAGGTGGCATCCGCCAATTCCGGATCGGTCATGATGGTGGCCGGATTGGAATTGACCAGGACGATCCGATAGCCCTCATCCTTCAGCGTCTTGACCGCCTGGGTGCCCGAATAGTCGAATTCGCAGGCCTGGCCGATCACGATCGGACCTGCGCCGATGATCAGGATGGTCGAGATGTCGGTTCGCTTGGGCATCAAGTCTCACGGTCGGGAAATCGGCACAAAAAAAGGGCGCGCTGCCGCGCGTCCCCATGACCGGCCCCTTGGGGACCAGAAGCGCGCCTTATCCTCGCGCGCGGGTGGTGTTTAAACCAGATTCCGCAGCCGCGAAAGCATTTTGGCGGCCCATCAACCGCGATTTTGGCTCCCGCCTGCGCCCTTCGGGCTTCGGCGCGGCAAGCCCGCAGGACCGAGGGTGCGCTGGCCTGCCGAGCCGAAGCAGCGTCAGCTGCGAAGGCTGGAGGCCCGGCCTGGATTTGAACCAGGATAAAGGACGTTGCACCGTCCTCGCGTCGACGCTTTTCCGCCACCGGGCCGAGGCGATCATCGCCGATCACCGACGCGCGAGCCATCTCTCAAGGCGGCTGGCACTATCTTGCGCCCGTTAACCCTAACCGGTTACGCCCAGCCCCAGTGCATGCCGTGCGACGAAGGTCATCCGCCACGGATTGTGCCCGAGATTGAACGGCGCGCGCGAAGCGCTGAAGCCTGCCTTTGTGAGCTTGGCGTACATCTCCGTCTCGCTATAGCGCTGCAGACCCACCCGCGCGCGCAAGGTCCGGTAATCCGACAGCGCGGTCGAGACCAGCCCGACCAGGGCGTCCTTTATGAAACCGTGCCTGGCGGCAAAGCGCAACAGCGCGAACACATCCGTCGGCATGCCGACGTCGGGTCGCAGGATATCGCCGAGAACCAGGCGGCCGGCGGGTTTCAGGAGCCGGCGAACGACGCCAAGCGCGGCGTCCAGCTCGTCTTGCGTCATGTACTGGGCGACCGAATTCATCACCACCAGATCGATGGTCTGCTCCGGCATTTTCCGCAGATCGTCCAGCGAACGCACCCGGATCTTGATGTTGGGGGCAAAGCGCGCGATCAGGCGGCCGCGCACCCCCGGCGCCGGCTCGGCCAGGATCAGCTGGCTGCAGGCGGCCGCCACCCTGGCCGCCGAAAGCGCTTCGCCGCAGGAATAGTCCAGCACGACGGCGTCCGGCGAGGCGATGAAGCCGACAATATCGCGGGCAATGAGCTCGAAATGCAGGTCACGATGCCGTTTGCTCGCATAAATCGTATGCGTGGAATCGTAATAGTCGATCCAGTCGTCCATGGCCTTCAGATGTCCGGAAACGGGTTCCTGGTGCTGGAACCGGCATAGACCTGTTGCGTTAACGGGTCCCATACCCCGTGTCCATTGCCCGGTTCGTAACAGGAAGGTGCCTCGTGAGCAAAGCCAAGTCCGAAAAAACCTCGCCCGACCTCGACACCCCCACCGACCTGCCGCCGGCGGCGGCGGAAAAGATCTCGGCGTCGCTCAACACCCTGTTGGCCGATGCCTTCGCGCTCTACCTGAAGACCAAGAACTTCCATTGGCACGTCAGCGGCCGGCATTTTCACGACTACCACATCATGCTGGACGAGCAGTCGGACGCGATTTTCGCCACCACCGATCAGCTCGCCGAGCGCGTCCGCAAGCTCGGCGGCATCACGCTGCGCTCGATCGGCCAGATCTCGAAGCTGCAGACCATCAAGGACAACAACGAGGACTATGTCCCGCCGCGCGACATGCTGCGCGAACTGATGGAGGACAACAAGCACATCGCGGCTGCGATGCGCAAGGCGCACAAGCTGTGCGACGACAGCGAGGATTCCGGCACCGCGGGCCTGCTCGAAACCTTCATCGACGAAACCGAACGCCGCACCTGGTTCCTGTTCGAAGCCAGCCGCCAGGAAGGCAGCAACGCGGCATAGTTGCTCGCAATTGCGGGTGGGCAAGGCGCGCGCTCTTCGCGTGCCGTGCCCACCGAAGGCGCTGGCTTCAACATTACGAAGGTGGGCACGCTTGGCTCGCCCGCCCTTACGGCCTAGCGCCATAGCCTTACGAGCGGCCCGCCGGCCCCGAACACGGGATCGGTTTTCGGCAGCGCCACTTGCGGAATCGTTTTCAGCGCCTTGGCATGATTGTCCGGCGTCGGGCGGGTGATCTGCATTTTCGCGCCGGGCGGATAGGCACCGACGACGGAGAAATCGTGGCTCGCCGACAGGCACTGGTGTCCGGTGCCTGCGGGCAGAATCGCGACGTCGCCGGCCGAAATCTCGAATTCGCGGCCGCGGTCGCCGCCGAACCGCACCCGCGCGTGGCCGCGGGCGACGCCGAGCGCCTCGTGCACCGTCGCGTGATAGTGCAGATAATCGTAGACGCCGTTGCGCCACATGTCGCCCCAGCCATTGGCGCCGAACAGACCTTCGATGGTCTTTTCGGGGTGGCGGCCATCGACGGCGATCGCGCCCTTGTAGACCAGGAACGGCATCGGATTGTTCGGAACGAGGCCGTCATCCTCGAACACCAGGGCAAGCGGCTCGCTTTCGGCGCTGACGACGGACATGCCTCTCTCCCGCTCCCGCGAACATGGCAGACTACGCGCGGATCAAACCGCTGTCAGCGGCTCGCGTTCCCTCGAATTGTTTGAGCATGATCGCCGCGCAAACGCGCTCCGCGTTTGTCGCGAGGGAAAACCGGTATCCACCCGTCGGGTCGAGCCCGAGGGCATGCATTTCCGGATCATGCTCGTGGAAGCTCGAAAACCAGGCAGGTCGTGGTGGCATGTGCCAGCAGCCGGCCCTTGGCATCGGTGATCCGCGCTTCCGCGGTCGCGGCGCGCCGGCCGAACGACAGTGTGCGGCCCTCGGTGCGCACCACGCCGGTCTCGCTGGTCATGCCCTTGATGAAGGAGACCTTGAATTCGAGCGTGGTGTAGCCGGTGCCGGCCGGACACTGGCTGTGCACCGCAAGCCCCATCGCCGAATCAAGCAGCGTCGCGGCGTAGCCGCCATGCACCGAGCCGATCGGGTTGTAGTGCCGCAGGCCCGGCACGCTGTGCAGCACGACGTTCCCGGGCTCCGCTGTGCACTCGAACGGCTCGATGGTCTGCATGATCGGCGGCTGCGGCAGGCGCCGTTCGAAGATCGCGCGGACGAAATCGAGGCCGGGCA
Source organism: Bradyrhizobium sp. (assembly GCF_049581145.1). Lineage (GTDB taxonomy): Bacteria > Pseudomonadota > Alphaproteobacteria > Rhizobiales > Xanthobacteraceae > Bradyrhizobium. Next base: position 5,653 of record NZ_JBAURI010000825.1, on the reverse strand, counting down.
TCGATGCCATCACCTGCGTCGGGGTGACGCCGTAGTCGAATGCGGGTGTGTCGTCCACGAGATGAAGTCCACCGATCGTTTGCGATGACACTCGTCATACTAAATGCTGGCGACACTGGCAACTGCCGGTGTGCCGGACGCGGTGCCGCGTGCAACGCTGCTCCGCAGAGCCGGTAGCCAGCGCTGTGGGGGTTTGAATATAGGCCCGGATCGCCGCGCATCACGCCGCGAAGAGGCGGCGCGGTCGCGCAGCATCCGGGAACGCGGAACGTGGCCTTACGCCCGCTTGTTCGCGCGCATCAGGTCGGCAAAACGCTGGAACAGATAGTGGGAGTCGCGCGGGCCCGGCGAGGCTTCGGGGTGGTACTGCACGGAAAACACCGGTTTGCCGTCGAGCGCGATGCCGCAATTGGAGCCGTCGAACAGCGAGATATGGGTCTGGGTGGCGCCCTTCGGCAGGGTCGCCTGGTCGACGGCAAAGCCGTGGTTCATCGAGGTGATCTCGACCTTGCCGGTGGTTTCGTCCTTCACTGGATGATTGGCGCCGTGGTGGCCCTGACGCATCTTCCTGGTCTTGGCGCCGACCGCCAGCCCCAGCATCTGGTGTCCGAGACAAATCCCAAAGGTCGGCGTGCCCGAGTCGATCACCTTCCTGATGACGGGCACTGCATATTCTCCGGTGGCGGCGGGATCGCCGGGCCCGTTGGAGAGAAACACGCCGTCCGGCTTCAGCGCCAGAATATCCTCGGCCGCCGTGGTCGCCGGCACCACGGTAACCTTGCAGCCGATACCGGCGAGCAGCCGCAGGATGTTGCGCTTGATGCCATAGTCGATCGCAACGACATTGAACTCGGGGGCATCTTGCCGGCCAAACCCCTTGTCCCAGGCCCAGGGCGTCTCGTCCCAGGTGAAGCGCTGAGCCGAAGTGACCATCGGCACCAGGTCCATGCCCTCGAGCCCCGGCCATTCGCGCGCTTCTTCCTTCAGCGCATGCAGGTCGAACCGGCCGTCGCCGGCATGCGCGATCACCGCGTTCGGCATGCCCGCGCCGCGGATCAGCGCGGTGAGCGCGCGGGTGTCGATGCCGGACAGACCGATGATGCCGCGCGCCTTCAGCCATTGGTCGAGATGGCGGGTAGCGCGGTAGTTGGACGGATTGGTGATCGCGGTGCGCAGGATCACGCCGCGCGCCCCTGGGGTCGCCGCGAGATTCACCGTCTCGATGTCGTCCTCGTTGGTGCCGACATTGCCGATATGCGGGAAAGTGAAGGTGATGATCTGCCCGGCGTAGGAGGGATCGGTCAGGATTTCCTCATACCCGGTCATGGCGGTGTTGAAACAGACCTCGCCGACCGCGTGGCCCTCGGCGCCGAAGCCAAAACCTTCGAGCACCGTGCCGTCGGCAAGCACGAGGAGCGCGGTCGGTTTGTGGTCCGGCCAGGCGGCATCATTTTCGGTTGTTGTCATAAGCGCTTTACATAGTCGCGGGAGCGGCCGGCGTCAAAGCGGAAGACGGCCGGATTCACATGCCTTGCCGCCTATTTGGCCGGCGAGAGACCTACGATTGACAAGACCTGCCCATTCCGACGGGAACCGAGTGGCTTACCGAGTTGTTTCGGGCGTCCGAACGGCCTAGATCACAGGCAAAGGCATTTGAAGAGGGCAAGACCATGCTGCGCGACGAGATCAACAACGCGGTCAAGGAGGCCATGAAGGCCAAGGAGGAGCGCAAGCTCTCCACGCTGCGCATGGTCAATTCGACCATCAAGAACGCCGACATCGCCGCGCGCGGCGAAGGCAAGCCGCCGCTTTCCGACGCCGATCTGCTCGGCGTACTGCAGAAGATGATCAAGCAGCGCCAGGAGGCGATCGAACTCTACGACAAGGGCGGCCGTGCCGAGCTCGCGGCGCAGGAGCGCGACGAAATCGCCGTGATCTCGGCCTACCTGCCGAAGCAGATGTCGGAGAACGACGTCAAGGCCGCGATTTCGGCCATCATCGCCGAGACCGGCGCGGCAGGGGTCAAGGACATGGGCAAGGTGATCGGCGCTCTGAAGGCGAAATACGCCGGGCAGATGGATTTTGGCAAGGCGAGCGGCCTGGTGAAGGCGGCGCTGACGGGATAGTTCAAGATCAACGGAGGGAGCAGATGGCTGATCAGCAAGCAGGGCCGGCAGGCCCCGACCTCACGCTGGGTGTGGCGTTTTCTGATGTCTCCGGCGCGACCCTGCTCGGGCATGTCGGCGACCAGGACGTTCTGCTGGTGCGGTCGGGCTCTGAGATCTTCGCCATCGACGCCCATTGCAGCCATTACCATGGTCCGCTCGCCGAGGGCCTCGTCGAGGGCGAGAGCATCCGTTGTCCCTGGCACCACGCCTGTTTCGATTTGCGGACCGGGGAGGCGGTGCGCGCGCCCGCGCTGAGTGCACTCTCGGTCTGGAAGGTAGAGCACGAGGGTGGCCGCATGATCGTGCGGCAAAAGCTCGAGCAGCCAAGACCCCGCATCAAGGCGGCCGTCGAGGCGCCGGCCCGAATCGTGATCGTTGGCGGCGGCGCGGCCGGCTTTGCCGCCGCCGAGATGCTGCGGCGCCAGGACTATCGCGGCAGCATCGTGATATTGAGCAGCGAGGCGGCGTCGCCGGTCGACCGGCCGAACCTGTCGACGGATTACCTCGCCGGCAGCGCGCCGGAGGACTGGCTGCCGTTGCGGCCCGACGATTTCTACACGGACGCCTCGATCGACCTGCGGCTCAACACCGAAGTGACGTCGATCGATAGCAAAGCACGCAACGTGGTGCTCGCCGACGGCATGACCATTCCGTACGACCGGCTGCTGCTGGCGACCGGTGCCGAGCCGGCGCGGCTGCCGATTCCCGGCGCGGACCAGGCCCATGTCCATGTATTGCGCTCGCTGGCGGATTGCCGCGCCATCATCGCCTCGGCCAACGGCGCGCGCCGCGCCATCGTGATCGGCGCGAGCTTCATCGGGCTCGAGGCCGCGGCGGCGTTGCGGACCAGGGGGCTCGAGGTTCATGTCGTCGGACTGGAGCAGCGGCCGATGGAGCGCGTGCTTGGACCGGCGATGGGCGATTTCGTGCGCGCGCTGCATGAGGCGCACGGCGTCGTGTTTCACCTCGGCGATACCGTGACGTCGATCGACGGCAAGCGCGCGGCGCTGAAAAGCGGCGACGTGCTGGAGGCCGATGTCGTCGTGGTCGGCGTTGGCGTGCGGCCGCGGCTCGCGCTCGCTGAAAAGGCTGGTCTTGCGATCGATCGCGGTGTCATCGTGAATTCCTATCTTGAGACCAGCGTCCCCGGCATCTATGCGGCCGGCGATATCGCGCGCTGGCCGGATCCGCATTCGGGCGAGACCATCCGCGTCGAACATTGGGCGGTGGCGGAACGCCAGGGCCAGACCACCGCACGCAACATGCTGGGGCAGCGCGAAATGTTCGACGCCGTGCCGTTCTTCTGGAGCCAGCACTACGATGTGCCGATCAATTATGTCGGTCACGCCGAGCAGTGGGACGAAATCGCTGTTGACGGCAACATTTCCGCCAAGGACTGCCTGCTGCGGTACAAGCGCGGCGGCCGCGTGCTCGCGGTCGCCTCGATCTATCGCGACGTCGCAAGCCTCGAGGCCGAAGTCGCGATGGAGCGGGCGAAGGATTGATTGCGTTACCGCGACGGGAAGGCCTTTGTGCCGCAACGCAGACGGCCATCTTCCACCCGTTCTCGAAGGATTTCTCATTCTCGATTTTGAGGGGTACATGGCACGAACGATTGAAATCACCTTCGTTGAGACCGCGGGCCTCCGCCGTATCCGGAATTTTGCTGAAGAGTTGAGCTTGAAATTGGGGGATCTGGGCCAACTTCCGATGGAACAAGCCGACGCTGCGATCAACACGGTCGTCGTTTCAAAGATTGCCATCCGCAACCTGGGTCGATGCCGACAGTTCATCGGTCGACTGCTCGCGAAGCATAAGATGACCACGGAAGCCACCTTGCGTTAGCTGCAAGACGTGGATGGCCGGGACAAAGCCGGCTGCGGCGAAGGGACTTTTTGATGCTTACCGAAACGTCCAATTACGACGCGCTCGCCCGCGAGTTTCGCTGGGACATTCCGGCGCAATTCAACATGGCGACGGCCTGTTGCGACCGTCATGCCGACGGCGGCGATCGCCTGGCGCTGATCCTTGTCGATGAGGACGGCGCGGTGCGGCGGACCTCGTTCGACGAGCTGCGCCGCGCATCGAGTCGTTTTGCCAATGTGCTGAAGGCCAGTGGGCTCGCGCGTGGCGATCGCGTCGCGGTGTTCCTGTCGCAGTCGCTGGAATTGCCGATCGCGCATCTTGCTGCCTTCCGCGCCGGCCTGGTCTCGGTGCCGTTGTTCACGCTGTTCGGCGAGGATGCGCTGCAATTCCGGCTCGCCAATTCCGGCGCCAAGGCGGTGGTCACCGATGAAGCCGGCTACCAGAAGCTTGCCAGGATTCGCGACCGGCTGCCCGAGCTCGATCACGTCTATGTCGCGGGGCAGCCAAGCGCCGCCGCTGCAACATCGTTCTGGTCGTCGCTCGACGCGGCATCCGACCGGTTCGAGACGGTCGATACCTCCTGCAACGATCCCGCCATCATCATCTATACGTCGGGCACCACGGGAAACCCGAAAGGCGCGCTGCATGCCCATCGCGTGCTGCTCGGCCATCTCCCCAACGTCGAGATGGTGCATGATTTCTTGCCGAAGCCTGGCGATGTGATGTGGACGCCGGCCGACTGGGCCTGGATCGGCGGCCTGTTCGATGCGCTGTTTCCGGCCTGGTATCATGGCGTGCCGGTGGTCGGCCATCGCGCGAAAAAATTCGACCCTGACGCCGCGATGCGGCTGATGGCCGATCATGGCGTGCGCAACGTGTTCCTGCCGCCGACCGCCTTGAAGCTGATGCGCCAGGCCGGTGCCAGGCATTCCGGCGTCAGGCTGCGCAGCATGCTGTCGGGCGGCGAATCGCTCGGCGCCGAACTCCTGGACTGGGTGCGTGCGACCTTCGGTATCGACGTCCACGAGATCTATGGCCAGACCGAGTGCAATCTCGTGGTCGGCAACAATGCAAGACTGTTTCCGATCAGGCCCGGCTCGATGGGCAAAGCGACCCCCGGCTTCGACGTCCGTATCGTCAACGACAGGGGCCAAGAGCTGCCGCGCGGCGAGCGCGGCATCATCGGCGTGCGCCAGCCCAATCCCTGCACCATGATCGAATACTGGCGCAACCCGGAGGCGACGGCCAAGAAATACGCGGGCGAGTTCCTGTTGACCGGCGATCTCGGCCGGCAGGATGACGACGGCTATTTCTGGTACGTGAGCCGCGAGGACGACGTCATTACCAGCGCCGGCTATCGCATCGGCCCTTCGGAGATCGAGGATACGCTCTTGAAGCATCCCGCCGTAGCGCTGGCGGCGGTGGTTGGTATTCCCGATCCGATCCGCACCGAGGCGGTGAAGGCCTGGATCGTGCTGCGGCCGGGTTTTGCGCCGAACGACGTACTGGCGTGCGAGATCCAGGACTTCGTCAAGGTCAAGCTTGACGCGCACGAATATCCGCGCCACGTCGCGTTCGTCGACACGCTGCCGATGACGGCCACCGGCAAGGTGCTGCGG
>NZ_JBAURI010000824.1:0-3553 GCF_049581145.1 Bradyrhizobium sp. | reverse complement strand
CCTTCATCTCGCCCAGCCGGGTACGAAGTTCGGCGGCCAGTCCGGGATAGGCGGCGATCGGTGTGAATTCGGCGCTCGGGCCATTGCCGATCCTGGCGCCGGAATAGGCGACGAGGCCATTGGTGGTCGCGATCACGTCGCCGGGCCGCAGCGAGCTGTCGAGGGTGAGATCGATGGGCGCAAGGCCCGCCGGGTCGCGGCCGTTGCAGGTGCAGTCGCCGCGCAGGGCTGTGCGGTAGGCAAAGGCGTTCTCGCTGTCGGCATAGCGCTCGCCGCTGGCGGCCGTGGCGCTATCGATGCTGGAGCCGAAGAAAACCCTGGTCGGGCTTGCCGGGCAAAATGCCTGGCACATCTGCGCCGGCGAGGCGTTGCCGCGCAGCAGCGGAAAATACCTGCCGTCGCAGCTTCGCACGCAAAACGCAGGTCCCGAGCTTGCCACGGCCGGGCGGCCTAGCGCGCCCGTTGCTTGCGGATTATTGCCGAGCGGATCGGCGGAGAAGCTCGCCTGCGGCGCGGTCTTTTTCCGCTGCTGGTTCTGCGCACCGCCGAAGAGGAAATCGAACAGCCCTTCGGCTGTGGCGATGTCCGGGGTCAGCGCCACCAGGCCTGAGATCGCGGCGGCCGCCAACGCCACCGCGCGCCGCCCGCGTCGAAACCGCAAACTGGTCCGCAAACGCCCGCTCCACCCCACGCAACCGCACCTCCTTGGGGCACTAGCGCGCCGCCCCCAGGGTCGGCCTGAACCTAACGTGGGGATGGTAAACGCGCGGTGAGCGCACTGTGGATGAGCGAAGAAATGAGGGCGTGGCGCTGAAGCGAGTCCGCGCGCGGCTGATCCGGAGCCAGAGCCAAACCGATGGCTTAGATCTCGGTTCGGGTCCCGGCTCCGCGGCGCGCCACTTTGGCACACGCCGCGTCCGCGACACCGCGCGGGTCACCTCTGCAGGAACTCGGTCGCCTTGTAGAGCGCGTGGAAGGGGAGGCCGGCCTGCGCGAACGTCTCGCTGGCGCCTTCCTCACGGTCGACCATGGTCAACACCAGCGCCACCTCTCCGCCGGCCTCGCGGACCGCTTCGACCGCCTTGAGCGCCGAGCCGCCGGTGGTGGTCACGTCCTCGACGACCACGATGCGCTTGCCTTGCAGGCTCTCGCCGTTGGCCAGCCCCTCGATTGCGAGCCGTGCGCCATGCTCCTTGGGCTTCTTGCGCACGAAGAAGGCCGCAATCGGGTGACCCTTGATCCAGGAGATCTGCGCAATCGCGCCCGCCAGCGGCACTGCGCCCATCTCCAGCCCGCCGATGAAATCGTAGCTGCCGTCCTTCAGCGCCTCATAGGTCAGCTCCGCCAGCAGCGTGGCGCCCTCGGGGTCGAGCATGGTCGGCTTCAGATTGAAATAGAAATCGCTCTTGCGCCCCGATGCCAGCGTGATCTCGCCGCGGCCGAACGAGCGCTTGCGGATGATCTCGGCGAGACGGGCGCGGGAGGCTGATTTCGACAAGGTTGTTTCCAAATGTCCAAACGGAATCGCAATTTACCGGCGGATCGCCGCACAATCCAGCGCGGATCAGGGACCGTCAACAGCAGGGAGAGCTGATACCTCTCCCGTCGGCCGCTTACAGGTTCGGGCTCGGCCTCGCAAGCGCGGAACCCATGTTTTGCCGACGCAGCGCCTGGATGCTAGACACGTCGGCCTGAACAAGAGCTGAAGGAGTTTGGATGACCATCGAACTTCACACCTGGAACACGCCGAACGGCCGCAAGATCTCGGTGGCGCTGGAGGAGATGGGGCTGCCCTACCGGGTGATCCCGGTCAACATCACCAAGGGCGAGCAGATGGCGCCGCAGTTTCTGGCGATCAGCCCGAACAACAAGATCCCCGCGATCGTCGATCCCGAGGGGCCGGAAGGCAAGCCGGTGAGCGTGTTCGAATCAGGCGCGATCCTGCTCTATCTCGGCGAGAAGACCGGTAAATTCCTGCCGGTACCGCTGATCGAGCGGATTCCGGTCTACGAATGGCTGATGTGGCAAATGGGCGGCTTCGGCCCGATGCCGGGTCAGGTGCATCATTTCATCGCGCTGGAGAACGAGCACGACCGAGCCTACGGCCTGAAACGTTACATGGCTGAGACCCGCCGGCTTTACGGCGTGCTCGACCGTCGCCTCGCGGATCGCGAATATGTCGCAGGCGCCCTGTCGGTCGCCGACTTCGCCATCCTCGGCTGGGCCTGGCGCCACCCGCGCCACAAGGTCGAGCTGTCGGATTTCCCTCATGTCAAACGCTGGTACGAGGCGCTGATGGCCCGCCCGGCGGTCAAGCGCGGCATGGAGGCAAAGCTGGACTGAGGTAGCTGATGCGCCGGCGCCCAGCACGCTCCCGTCATCGCCCGGCGTGACCGGGCGACCCAGTATCCCAGAGACGTCAGTTGAAAACGGGCACCTTCTACGTCTGCATCCTCGCCAGCCGCATCGGCGGTACGCTGTACGTCGGCGTTACCAACGATCTCCGTCCGGCGTGTCACCGAGCACCGCCTGAAACGGGTGGAAGGGTTCACGAAGAAGTACGAAATCGCAAGGCCGGTCTATTTCGAACAATTCGATGGCATCGAAAACCCGATCAGGCGCGAGAAGCGGCTCAGGAAATGGAATCGAGCCTGGAAGATTTCGCTGTTCGAGAAGGACAATCCCAACTGGATTGATCTTTATCCGGAGATTGCCGGCCGCAACGGATAGGCCTCTGGAATACTGGGTCGCCCGGTCAAGCCGGGCGATGACAGTGATTGTTTGGCGACAGCGCTCACCCCCGCCGCGCCTCGACCGCCATCCGCACCGCGAGTCCGGCGAGCACGGTGCCCATCAGCCAGCGCTGCAGCAGCGCCCAGCCTGGCCGCGTCGAGAGGAACAGCGCGATCGACCCTGCCGCGAGCGCGATCATCGCGTTGACGCTGACGCTGATCGCAATCTGGATCGAGCCGAGCGCCAGCGACTGCGTCAGCACGTTGCCCGCCGCGGGATCGATGAACTGCGGCAGCAGCGCCAGGTACAGCATCGCGATCTTGGGGTTGAGCAGATTGGTGACAAAACCCATCGCGAACAGCTTGCGCGGGCTGTCCACGGCAAGCTTCCTCACCTGGAACGGCGAGCGGCCGCCGGGCTTGAGCGCCTGCCACGCCATCCAGAGCAGATAGGCCGCGCCAGCGAAGCGCAGCGCGTCATAGGCGTAAGGGATTGCGAACAGCAGCGCGGTGATGCCGAACGCCGCGCACAGCATGTAGAACACGAAGCCGAGCGCGACGCCGCCGAGCGACACGACGCCCGCCCGCGGCCCCTGCGTGATCGAGCGCGAGATCAGGTAGATCATGTTCGGCCCGGGCGTCAGCACCAGGCCGAGCGAGACCAGGGCGAAGCCGAGCAGGGAGGCAGCGTGGGGCATTTGTGGGACTCGGAGGAAGACTTATGTCGACTTTCTACCGCGAGCTGCGCCGCGGGGCCATTTCGAAGATGGCATGGATGCTGGTCGAATATGTCGGACGACTTGTTGCCGTCAACTTACTCG
>NZ_JBAURI010000823.1:0-11209 GCF_049581145.1 Bradyrhizobium sp. | reverse complement strand
CGTCCCATCCTGACGCACTGCTGGTGTTAACGAAAGGATCGTTACCGTTCATCCGTACGTGGGATCATCCATGTCGAAACCGTCTGCCAGGTCTCGTCGCCGAATTTCCGCTGATAGGCGATGAAGTCGGCGTCTTCGCCGTGTACCAGCTCATAGCGATGAGCTTTGACCGTATTTTTTCTCTGATTCATTGAAGTTCTCCTCGCAACTCATTTGATCGCATGTTTTCGCCGATCAATAGCATGATGGCAGTCATGTCGTCACGTTATCGAGAGGTGACTGGACGAGAGCACCATCACGGAACCATGCGCGTCGACAACGCGGCATGAGGTGAGTTTGCGGAGTTGGGGATGGCGACGCCGGTCGAAGCTGGCGTGCAGCGACGGCAACTCCGCAATGACGACGACAATGCATTGACTTCGATTAACCGATTCACCACAACGGCGCCCCGTATTTCCACTGGCGTTCGCGTCCGCCGTTTTGCGATCACTTCGCGACAGGGCACCTCGCGCGCCGTGCCCGCCATTCCTTTTGCTCTCGACAGAAGAGGCGGCCACGCTGCGCTCGGCCCCAGCTGCGAACTGCCGGATGCCCGTTCGCCGCGCGCTTGGCGCACTGCGTCGATCCGTTCCCGCATGGCGCTCTGGCGAAGCCGCTCTTGATCAGCCGGTCGCGCGGCCGCTTGACGCAGCGCAAGGCCTGCATTCGGCGATCGGATAACGATTTTTCCGGTCCGGCGGAGAGGCGGCAGTGGAGCATCATGCCGAGGTGGTGAGGGGAGGCGTGTGGCAGCCGCGTGTTGCCGGCGGCCGGGACCTTGCTGCGGTGCTGCTTGTGCTTGGCATCGTGGTGCTGCTCGGTGTCGGCGCGCGCCAGATGCTCGGGCCGTTCGTGGCCGAGCATCAGCCGGCGATCTCGCTGTCGCCCCTGGCCCTGCCGCTCTATACGCTGCGCACCATCATGCGGATGCTGGCGGCGCTGGTGGCGTCGCTGATCTTCACCTTCACTTACGCCACGCTGGCGGCGAAGAGCCGGCGCGCCGAAACGCTGCTGATTCCGATCCTCGATGTGCTGCAATCGGTGCCGATCCTGGGTTACCTCTCCTTCACGGTGGTGTTCTTCGTCTCGCTGTTTCCCGGTCGTGAGCTCGGCCCCGAGCTTGCTGCCATCTTCGCCGTGTTCACCAGCCAGGCCTGGAACATGGCGTTCAGCTTCTACCAGTCGCTGCGAACCATTCCGAGCGATCTCGACGAGGCCAGCCGCAGCTTTCGCGCCTCGGCATGGCAGCGCTTCTGGCGGCTCGAGGTGCCGTTCGCGATGCCGGCACTGATCTGGAACATGATGATGTCGATGTCGGGCGGATGGTTTTTCGTCGTGGCCTCCGAGGCGATCTCGGTCGGCGACGTCAAGATCACGCTGCCCGGCGTCGGCTCCTACGTCGCCCGCGCCATTGAGCAGCGCGACCTCGGCGCGGTCGGCTGGGCCATCCTGGCGATGACGATCGCGATCCTGCTCTATGATCAGTTGTTGTTCCGGCCGCTGGTGGCATGGGCCGACAAGTTCAGGGTCGAGCAGAGCGCGGCCGAAATCGTGCCGCGGAGCTTCGTGCTGGCGCTGTTCCGCCGATCCGAGCTGATTGCGCGGTTCAACGCGCGGCTCGCAGGGGGACTGCATCGCGCCGCGCGGGCCCCGCTGGTTGTTCCCAGGAGTCTTCGTTTGGCGGGCCGCTGGTCGCCGCCTGCTCGCATCGTCGACCGGGTCTGGTATGGCCTGATCGTGGTCGCCACCGCCTCGATCGTCTGGGCGGTGCTGCGCGATGCCGGATCGGTGCTGTCATGGCGCGATCTGAGAATTGCCGCGAGCAACGGCGCGCTGACGCTGCTGCGCGTCGCCGTGCTGATCGTGATCGCGTCGGCGATCTGGGTGCCGATCGGCGTCTTCGTCGGGTTGCGGCCGAAGCTGACCGCGATCATCCAGCCGATCGCGCAGTTTCTGGCGGCGTTTCCGGCCAACCTGCTGTTCCCGGTCGCGGTGGTGCTGATCGTGCGCTTCGATCTGTCGCCCGCGATCTGGCTGACGCCGCTGATGATCCTGGGCACGCAATGGTACATCCTGTTCAATGTCATTGCCGGCGCCAGCGCGATCCCGAGCGACTTCCGCGAGGCCGCGGCGAGCTTTCGCGTCCACCGCCTGCGCTGGTGGCGCGATATCATGCTGCCCGGAGTCTTCCCCTATTATGTGACGGGGGCGATCACCGCCTCCGGCGGCTCCTGGAACGCGAGCATCGTGTCGGAGATCGTCAGCTGGGGACCGACTCGCCTGAACGGGCACGGACTCGGCGCCTACATCGCCGAGATGACCGAGGCCGGCGACTTTCCACGGATCGCGCTCGGCATCGCCGTGATGTCGATGCTGGTGATTGCCGCGAACCGGCTGTTGTGGCGGCCGCTCTATCTGTTCGCCGAACGCCGGACCCGGCTCGATTGAGGCACAGCATGGCCACCGCCAGACCGCCTGACGTCATCGCGCTCCACAAGGTTTGCAAGGCCTTCGCCAAGCCGTCCGGCGAGCCGCTGCCGGTGCTGCGCGACATCGAGCTTGCGGTCGCCGACGGCGAGATCCTCGGCCTGCTCGGCCGCTCCGGTTCGGGAAAGTCGACGCTGCTGCGGATTGCCGGTGGCCTGATCAAGCCGACCTCGGGCGAGGTGCGCTATCGCGGCGCGCCGCTGGCCGGGCCGGCGGCAGGCATCGCGGTGGTGTTTCAATCCTTCGCCTTGTATCCTTGGCTCAGCGTGCTCGACAATGTCGAACTCGGCCTCGACGCGCTCGGCCTGTCGACGGAGGAGGCGCGCCGCCGGGCGATGGCGGCGATCGACCTGATCGGCCTCGACGGCTTTCAATCGGCCTATCCGCGCGAGCTCTCGGGCGGCATGCGGCAACGGGTCGGCTTTGCCCGCGCCATCGTCAGCGAGCCGATCCTGCTGCTGATGGACGAGCCGTTCTCGGCGCTCGATGTGCTGACTGCCGAGACGCTGCGGACGGATTTTCTCGATCTGTGGGTCGAGCACAAGCTGCCGACCAAGGCCGTGCTGATGGTGACGCATAACATCGAGGAAGCGGTGCTGATGTGCGACCGCATTCTGGTTCTCGGCGCGCATCCCGGACACATCGCAGCCGAGATCCCGGTGTCCTTGCCTCAGCCGCGCAATCGGCTCGACGCCGCATTCCATGCCATCGTTGACGAAATCTATTCGATCCTCACCTCGCGCATCACCGCGGCGATCGGTGCGCAAAGCGCCATCCATGGCGGGACGGTGCAGTTCCTGCCGCAGGTCTCGACCAGCCGGATCGGCGGGTTCATCGAAACCCTGGCCGCGCCGCCCTATGAGGGGCATGCGGAGCTGGCCGGGATCGGCGGACCGCTGGCGCTCGGCATCAACGATCTGTTTTCGATTGCCGCCGCCCTGCACATGCTCGAACTCGCCGAGCTCGACGACGGCGACATCAAATTGACCGCCGCCGGCCGTCTCTTTGCCGAGGGCGGGACGGAAGAGCGCAAACGCCTGTTCCGGGAGCATCTCGTCCGCTTCGTGCCGCTCGCCGCCCATATCCGGCAGGTGCTCGACGAGCGCGAGGGCCATCAGGCGCCGCGGGCGCGATTCGAGTTCGAGCTCGAGGATCACCTCAACCCGGCCGATGCCGATCACACCCTGCGGGCCGTCATTGAGTGGGGGCGCTACGCGGAATTGTTCAGCTATGATGACACGACGAGGACGTTCGGCCTTGAGCTCTCCCCGACCTGACCGGCTGCTACCGGACGCTGCCGTCGCGATGGTGGTCTCATCGCCGCTCTTCAGCTCGTCGTCTTCAGCTCATTGGCCATGCCGGCCTGCGCGGCGCTTCGACCGCTTCGTCGGTCGGCGCGGCAACGGGTGCGAGGTGGTTCGGTTCGGTTTTGTCTGTGTAACAGGAGGCGGGTGATGGAGTTCGAACTCGAGCATGGCCATTCGCGCGAAGCCATCCGCGCGCGGCTGGCGCGCGACCCCGGGATCAGCTATCTGCGCGACTGGATCTATGGCGGGATCGACGGCGTGGTGACGACGTTCGCGGTGGTTGCGAGCGTGGTCGGCGCCGATCTGTCGTCGCGCATCGTGCTGGTGCTCGGGCTCGCCAATCTCGTCGCCGACGGGTTTGCGATGGCGGCCGGCAATTACAGCGGTACCCAGGCCGAGCGGGATGATTATGATCGCCTGCTGGCGGTCGAGCGCAAGCACATCGCCATCGTTCCGGACGGCGAGCGCGAGGAGATCAGGCAGATCTTCGGCGGCAAGGGATTTGCCGGCGACAATCTCGAGCGCATCGTCGATGTGATCACGGCCGACGAATCGCGCTGGGCCAAGACCATGGTGGTGGAGGAATATGGCCTCGCGCCGACGCCGAGATCGCCCGCATTGGCCGCGCTCTCGACCTTTGCCGCGTTCATTGCGTGCGGACTGGTGCCGCTCATCACCTATCTCTGGGGCGGCGGGCTGATTCCCTGCGTGGTCGCGACCGGCCTGGTGTTTTTCTCGATCGGCGCCATCAAGAGCCGGTGGTCGCTGACCAATTGGTGGCGCTCGGGATTGGGCACCTTCGGCATCGGCATGTTCGCCGCCGCGCTGGCCTTCTGGGTCGGCTTCGGTCTCAAGACGCTGTTCAATCTATCCGCCGGATGAGGGCAGGGGCGCCATCAACCCAGGAAGGCGATCGTTGCAGCGTAAACGCTCACGCCGATGAAGACCGGCAGGGCCAATGCGATGGCGACTCCGGCCGTGAACGGAAGGCCGGCTCGCCGCGGAGTTTTTTGATCCGACACTGATGCAAGGTGTTCCGACCATCCGTCGGCGTCGTCGAAGTAGGCGTGTGTCGGCGGGTCGTTCAAGACCAACAACGCCGGTCCCGGGATCACGATATCAGCTTCGGTGCTTGTGTCGCTCTCGTTATCGGTCGACGTGGCCTGGTTTTCGAACGCGACGCCGAAAAAATTGCCCTTGCGCCAGACCAGCCGGCACTTGCGGCGCAAATCATCCAGGTACAACTCGAAGGTCAGCGGCAGGACGGCCAAACCGTTCGTCTGCAGCCCGGCCCCGCCATTGGTGATGTCGGTGACGCTGACGTCGTGGCTGCGCATGCCCGCTTGTCCGCCAAACAGCAGCGAGGCAGCTCGCGCAATTCGCGTTCTGCCGTTGGATCTTCGATCATTCATCGTGGTATCGCGTTCGCTCAATGGGCGTCTCGCCGCTCGTTCGCTTTTTTTGAAGCTAGCGACAAATAGTTAATGACTTCATGAATCGCGGCTCCGAATCAGGCCGTTTTCGATCTGTTAAGATAGCCGATCAATCTCGTACTCCGGAGTTGGCGCGCAATCGAGCAACAAGCCCTATGGCTCGCGTCGCCGCGTGCTTCCCCGTGATTGTTCACAGGGCGTAAGTAGCCAGACGAGCGATTCCATGAAATCGATCACGTCGGATGGGTAGAGCGGCGAGAGTCGGACGCTCGTCCGATCTGACCGCGAAACCCATCGCCGTGCGGGGAATTGATGGGTTTCGCAAGAGCTCTACCCATCCCACGCCTTCGTTTCATATGATCAGGACTTCGGCAACGCCAGGCAATGCGATGCAGGTTTCACTTGCAAGAAGTCCTGTCGAAAACGCCACACGATCAAGCCGCCATCATTTTCTCGCACATCTTTTGCTGCATCCAATCCGCATATTGCTGCTGGAGATCGCCACTGATCATGAATTGAACCTGGAGATATCCGTCGGCGTAGCGGATCGGGTCGACGGGCAGCTCGAAATCGACGCCGTCGATCAGCAGCGCGCCGGCGTCCTCATCCGGGAGGTCGCCCTCGGGCTGCAGTCGTGCACCGTTGAGCGATAAATCGACGAATCTGGCGGGATAGGTTCGACCACTGGCCGTCCTGATGACGGCCGATGCGTCGACCTCATGGCGGCCTTCCCGGCGGCGATCCGCATCCTCGGTGGAGGTCCGGACGATTCGAACCAGCGAGTCGCGAAGCCCGCTGATGCTGGCGGTGACGTGAGACACGGACGAGCGCACCCGTCCCGTCATCACGCGCATATCGGCCGCCTCGCGACTGACGTTGGCGATTTTCGACGAAACCTCCTGGGCCGCAATGGCGGACTGCGTCACGTTCTCTGCGATTTCGCCGGTTGCCGTCTGCTGCTCCTGGATCCTTTGCTCGATATTGGCGGCAACGGCGGAGATGTGTTCGATTTCGGCGCCGATCTCTCCGACGATTTCGACGGTCGCCTGCGTCGTCTGCTGGATCTGCGCAATCAGCTGACTGATTTCGTTGGTTGAACGCGCGGTCTGCTGCGAAAGCGCCTTGACTTCGGCGGCAACCACCGCAAAGCCGCGCCCGGCCTCACCGGCGCGCGCGGCCTCGATCGTGGCATTCAGCGCCAACAGGTTTGTTTGTCCGGCGATGCCTTCGATCAGGCCGGTCACCTCGGCAACACGACCCACGGCCGATGACAGCGACTGGATGGTGTTTTGGGCCTGCACATTCTTGTCGACGGCGCCGCGGGTGATCGAGCTCGCCTGCGACATCTGCGCCGATATCTCCCGCACGGATGCCGCCAGCATCTCGGAGGAGGCCGACACCGTATTGGCGTTGGCAAGTGCCAGCTCCGACGCCGCAGCCACGGCTCGGGCTTCCGAAGACAGCGTCTCGGCCATTCTCGAAAGATGATCCGCGACGCCATCGACCTCCCGTGCCGACTGAGCGATCGTCTCGGCGGATCCTCCGGCTTCGCGTTCGACCGTTTCGGCCATGTTGCGGACGGAGTCCTGCCGCGCCATCGTCGCTTCCTCCTCGGCCATGACCTGTCGCGTCCGCAGGATCGTGTTATCGATCAGTCCCTGCTGGAACACGGCGACCGCCGCCGCCATCTTGCCGAACTCGTCGCTGCGGCCGAGATAGGGTGGCGCCGTGTCGACGTCGCCATCGGCGAGCGTGACCATCGCGGCGATGATGCGATCGAGCGGGCGGGCGACCTGCAGGCGCAGGACGAAGAAGGCGCCGGTCCCGATCACGATCGACACGCCGCCGATGCCGAACATGATCGACATGAGCGAGCGCAGTTGCGCCACGGCCTGATCGGTCTTCGCGGCGATCTCCTTTCGCCCGGTCTCACTGTGCTCGGCCGCCTCGTCGAAACCGGGCATCGAGCCATTGCCGGCAGATGGCCCTTCGGCAACATGCAGCCTGGCCATCTTCTGACCATGCTCCTGATCCGGGCCGACATCGCGCTCGACCTTGGCGAGGGCGTCGACGACAGAGCGGCAGGACAGGATGGATGTCCCGACCGCCGCAAACATCAGAAGCATCAGGACAGCAATCGCTGCGAACAGTTTTGCGCTGAGAGAGAGCTTCGTCATCCAGTCCTGTCCGATCCCGGGCGTCGGTCGCGAAGGCGCAAGGGCCACTGCCGGCGCCGGCCGCTCAGGCTGGCTCATCAACGTAAAATAACGGTGTTGTTCACGCAGGATTCTGCTCGCGCAGGACGCGCTTTGCCTCCGAATCGGCGGGAAACCTCGTCCGCGACCGAAGCGCCGCCCGCGAAATCCTGCATGTCGGTTATCGCGGCGTTAATCGAAGCCGACGCGTTGGCCCGTCGCGTCATCGCCGCGCAACGGAAGTGGCGGGCACGCTTACGCCCTCGCTCCCCGAGCGAGGCGGAATCTTTGGCCGCCGCGAGAAACGTCCACGCACGGATCGATGCCGGCGGGCTCGGCGGCAAGATCGTGCTGCTGCCCTGGGCTGGCGCCGCAGGCGGCCGTGTCAGGCGGAGGCAGGCCCGGCAATCTGGATCGACGCCGCGGGTAGACGGTGGGCACGGCGCAAGGGGCGCCGTTGCCTTTCCCATCAGTTCCGGTGCGAGCTCACAGGCCGATGGCTGACGGCTTGGCCGGCGCGAGCGAAGCCAAGGGAATATCGAGATTGCAGACGACGCCGGAGGGCGCGAAGGAAAGGTGCGCTTCGCCTCGCAGTTCGCCGACAAAGCCCTGCTCGATCAATCGCGTTCCGAAGCTTGCATGCGTCGGCGTCGAGACCGGCGGCCCGCCCGACTCGACCCAGGCAAAGCCGAAGCGCTGCTTCGAGGCGTCGACCGCCGCCGATATCGCGACACGGCCATCGGCATTCGACAGCGAGCCGTATTTGACGGCATTGGTGCAGAGTTCGTTGAGGATCATGGCCAGGGGAAGGACGGCGGCCGGGCTGACGTCGATATCCGGCACTTGCACCAAGAAGTGCGCGCCCTTGTCGAACGGCTCGATGGCGGCCTGCACGATCGACGCCAGCGTCGCGCTGGTCCAGTTGGTCTTCAGCAGCAGGTCGTGCACGCGCCCCAGCGCGAGCAGCCGGCCTTCGATGGCCTGGCGGCCATGCTCGAGGCTGTCCGCATTCTTCAAACTCTGCGACGCGATGGCCATCACCGTGGCAAGCACATTCTTGATGCGATGGTGCAGTTCTTCGAGCAGAAGGCGCTGCAGGCCTTCCATCACCTTCTGCTCGGCGGCGTCGGTCCCGGCTTGCGCCAACAGCTGCCGCAGTTTCGCGTTCTCGAGATCCAGCCGAAGCTCTTTTGGACTGACCATTTTGCGATGCTCCATCGAGGCGGGAGCAGTCAGCTCTCAGTCACCGGTCCTGGCCACGGTCTGCACGGTGATGTCGCCAGTCTATACGCTATGTCCGCAATCGTACAGAGGTCACGCTGGTCGGTCCTGGCGCAAAAAGCCGCCGATCCGCGCAAAAGCCGTCACGCGCTACCGCCGAGGCAGGGAGAGGATCGCACGCGAAACCGCGCAGGACGATTTGGCGGGCACTGGTCAAGCGGCTCGCTATCCGCCAATTGCCGGCGGACCTCACAATTTTCTGATGATCCGCTGCGCCGCAAGCTGCGCATCGGACTCCGATGCATAGTCATCCTGCACAACGACATGGAGTCTGTCTCCGTCATTTCCAAAACATGAGTCGCCGGGCGAAGCGATCAATCGCCCTGCCATATGACAACCTTCGCGGAATCGATCGTCTAGGCCCGCGCACTTCCCGAACTTCTCCGGCGCAACCATTCGAAATGGCACAGGATGGCAACACTGGCGGCCGCCGCGAAGAAGCACCACACCGAAACGAACGCTTCCCAATACAGCGCGTAGGCGACGACCAGGCCCGACAGGACGATGGCGCCGAGCACGACCACGGTGCGCTGTGACGACAGCAACAGCGGCAGGCCGGTGGCCGCGACATAGGCGATGCCGACGGCGTCAGGCTGACGATATCCGGTGCCGTAGACGATATGATAATCCACAATCGTTGCGAGCTGCGGATGACCAAGCATCCACCACAGCAGGTAGCTGCCGACTCCAACGCCGGCGCCGAGGCAGGCCACCATCAGGAGTCGACGATGCGCGCTCGGCTCGATCAGCCAGACCGCGAGCGGCGCGTACACCGGCCAGAATGCTTCCGCGAAGAACAGGTACAGCAAGGTCAGCGCTGACGAGACGTGTTCATCCTGTGCCAGCGGAAGATCGAGCCACAACAATCCCTCGATGCCCTGTTGAAGCGCAAAGAAGAGGGGCGTCGCCGCAAACAGCAGTTGTCTGGGCTCACTGACCCGGGTCAGCGCGATCACCCCGATGGCTCCGGTCAGTCCAGCCGTGACGAAGCTCGCTGGCGCCGAGAAGCACATCGGGTGGTGCATGTCTCCGTTATGGAGGGGGCAGGCGTGAGGCCCGCAGCCGCAGGGCGTGGCGGCTTTGTTCGTCGTCGCTGGTTCGAGCCGCTCGGTCGACGCTGCGCCCTTGAAGACCGGAAGTCCAGCGTCGCGCTGATCGCGGTGGCACGAAGCCGTCGATCCGGACCTCCTCGCCACGGCTCGGCCTTGCACCGCGCCCGTAGCGGCCACGATCGAAGCCAATCCCGGAAATCAAGGATGCGCGCCGCCAAAAGCAAACAGTCGATCAAGGCCCCATGCGATCGGGGGATCCGCAAGGGCAGTCTTTGGAAGAGCAGTGCCTGGAAGAGCAGTGCCTGGAAGAGCAGTGTCTGGAAGAGCGGTATCCGAATGAGCAGTATCCGAATGAGCAGTATCTGGACGAGCTGGTGGGCCAGGCCGCGCGCGTTCCAACCGTCACCGGCCGCTAGGCTGGCTTGAAAAAGTCCTTGTACATGCCGCCGATCCTGGTGGACTCGGCGATAAAGCTCTCATAGGCCGACTTCATGTGTTCGCTCGTGAGCTGGATCGCCTGATCGGGCGCCTTGATCGTGGCGATCCTTGCCAGATAGGCCTTGTTTGCCTCGAAGGACGACTTTGCGTAATCGGTGTGAGCTGTAGCGATCGCTTTCATCTTGTCGTGGATCACGGTCATATCGGTCAATTGCAACTCCTTTACCTGGTCATTGGCGATCTCAATCGCCAATGCTGCGAACATGGCAGTGTCGGTCAAGATGCACAAGCAAAAATGGAATGATCATGTTCCAGCTACCGGGAATAGGAGCAGGACACCTGCAGGAGGTCCGCTCGTCGCTTGCTGGCACGAGCCGCTGGTCGGGGATGGTCTCGCTCCGGTCGCTGGCGGGAGTAACGAGAGATGCCGAACTGCGTGATGGTTGGATGTTCACAAGGAGCTTCGAGATGATGAAATCGTCCTGTGCCGCAATGATTGCCTCGACAGCACTGGTCCTTGCACTGCTCGCCACCGACGCGAACGCACAGACGATGACGGTTGACCAATATCAGCATCCGAAGGGCGAGAAAGATCTGAATTTCAACAAGACTTATCTGGAGGGGATCAAGGACGGCCTCGCCGCCTACAACATGTCATCGGAAAACAAGCTGTTCTGCCTGGGTGAAAACCCTTCGGTGCTGACGTTCGAGCAGGCGAGCGACATGTTGATGGCATGGGCACGAAAGCGGAAAGGGGGCGCAACCGGCTTGCCGCTCGGGCTTGCGCTGCTGTACAGCGTGAAGGAGGCCTACCCCTGCAAGAGCCCTGCCCGGTGAGCTCCGTGGAGCTCGAGCGGGGAGTGGGACAGCGAAACGGTTGGCTGCCTCCGCCGGTCGCGTCGTCATCGACCTCCACAAGGTGCTGTGATCTTACCCTCCCCTGGAGGGGGAGGGTCGCCCGCGAAGCGGGCGGGGAG
>NZ_JBAURI010000822.1:0-2103 GCF_049581145.1 Bradyrhizobium sp. | reverse complement strand
AGATCGAACCTTCTTGTTCGATCTCGCTATTTATTGGTCTGAACGTCGCGGTTCACGCCGTCACGGCCTTCTGGGCCGCCGCGAAGACGTCGCGTGCGGGCGTCGTACCCGCTACGTGCTGCGTACCCTCGACTCCAAGGTCCATCCATCCTGCATTCACGGCCTCAAACATTTCTTCGGCAGGTGCAGAGTGGCCCTTCGGGATGCCGAACTGCTCGAACGCTTCTGCCCACCCGGCGCGCGGGACTGCAAAGGCCTTCACCTCGAGATTCAGGACTTCACCCAATTGCTCTGCGACCTGATCCGCGCTGACCATCGAACCAAGTTCGACGACGCGCTGCCCTGACCAGGCTGGCCCGGTCAAAAGGGTTGCGACCTCCGCGCCGATGTCGTTGGTCGCGACCATGGTCGATTTCCGGTTTGTTGGATTGTAGTAGACCGGTAGCGTTCCGCCCCGGGCGACCTGCAAGCCGTAGAGGAAGTTTTCGTAGAATCCACCTGCGCGCACATATGCGATTGGCGATATCAGGTCGCGAAAACCTTGCTCCAGAAGCGACAAGGCCGTGATCATCCCAAGCCCGCTGGTCCTGTTCGCTCCCATCTACGAAAGCGCCACCACCCGCGGCGGCGTTGCCTTGGCAAGCGCCTCGACATAGTTCGCAATCACGCCCCTGGCTTCCTTGTAATCGGGCGAGGGGGCCCAGACGGCCGGCAACATGACAAACGCGCCGTCGACGCCTTCAAGTGCCCGCTCGATGGCTGCCTGGTCATTCCAATCACCGTCGACCAGTTCCACGCCCTGCTTCGCCCAGCTTGATGCCTTCTCGCGATTGCGGACGAGCGCGCGGACTTCCTTGCCGTGCGCCAACAGATGTTCTGCCGTTGCGCCGCCTGCTTTTCCAGTGATTCCCATGACTAAAAACATGCGTTTTCTCCTGATCTTGAGGGACAGAGCACTGCCCCGGTTGGTTCAACGGATGAGCGGTAGAACGGCCCGGATTCGGGGATCGCGCGCGTAGAGGCCGCCCCATGTCATCGCGCCCAGAAGCAGGGAAATGATTTCCGGCGGCGACCCCAGTTCGCCAATGCGGACATGGGCGCAGATGGCACCTCCCAAAAAGCCCGTCACCAGGATCGCGCCGAGGCTGGCGGTGGCCGGGATGGCGTAAAGCACGGCACAGGCGAGGATGATCGGACCCACGACACGGGTGAGCTCCATCGCGAACCCGGTTTCCTGCAACATGCTCGCGATCTGGGCCGGCGCGACAAGCTGAATAGTGCCGTCTGTCAGCAGAGCGATGACGACAAACGCGCTCATGATCCGGCCAGCCCACAGCGCGCGATGCAAGGTCATGGTTTCAGGCAGCTGATGCAGGTTGATGGTTTCGGACACTTGTCATTCTCCGATGGGGGGATCCCATGTTCGGAGCTTACCTACTGTGCCTCCTGGGTATGATAAACACCGAGGAAATGAACTCACTGTTCTCTCTGTGGTGAACAATGCCGAGGCGCGAAAATGCAGAATCTCGAACCCATCCTCATCTTCATAACGGTCGCGGAAATGGGGAGCTTCACCCGCGCGGCCGACAGAATGGGCATCCAAAAGGGGAGGGCCTCAACGGCGGTCCGGAAGCTGGAAGAAGATGTCGGCGTCAGGCTGCTGCACCGGACGACGCGCAGCGTGCAGTTGACGGAGGACGGACGCGCATTTCATGCCCGTGCCCGCGATCTGCTTGCTGAAGTCGATGACCTGCAGTCGATGTTCGCAGGCGATCGCGTGGCACTTCGCGGGCGTTTACGGGTCGATCTTCCGAGCGAGGTGGCGCGCTCGACGATCGTGCCGGCGTTGCCGGATTTCCTGGCGACGCACCCCGAGTTGGAGCTGGAGCTGTCGAGTACGGATCGGCAAGTCGATCTGGTTCAAGAGGGGTTCGACTGTGTCTTGCGGCTTGGACCGATCAGGGACGAGACGCTGATTGCCCGCTCACTGGGTCTGTTGCGCATGGTCAACGCTGCCAGTCCCGCCTATCTGGCGCGCCATGGCGTCCCTCGATCGCTGGAAGATCTCCAGCGTCAGGCACATCGGACAATTCATTTTTCGAC
>NZ_JBAURI010000821.1:0-1726 GCF_049581145.1 Bradyrhizobium sp. | reverse complement strand
TCCCGGTCTATGGCGAATATGAAGTCGCCGTGCTCGGCGGCGGTCCTGCTGGCATTGCTGCCGCGGTCGCATCCGCACGCGCGGGGCGGCGCACACTGCTGGTCGAGCGCTACGGCTTTCTCGGCGGCATGGGTACGGCTGCCGGCGTGACCAATTTCTGCGGGCTGCACGCCAATGTCTTTGGCGAGATGCGCCGGGTGGTGCAGGGCATCGCATCCGAACTGCTTGCGCGCATCGACCGTCTCGGCGGATTGAACGCGCCGCATCTCGTCCTGGGCAAGATCCTTGCGCAGGCCTATGACACCGCGGCCTACAAGATCGCGGCCGACGATCTCTTGACCGGCCACAAGGTCGATATCCTGTTTCACGCGCTCGGTGCCGGCGTCGTCATGCGGGACGACAGACGCATCAATGCGCTGCTGGTCGAGACCAAGGCCGGCCGGCAGGCCGTCGCAGCGGATATCTTCATCGATTGCTCCGGCGACGGCGATCTCGCGGCCTGGGCCGGCGCGGCGTTCGAACTTGGCGACGATGACGGCCACATGCTCTATCCCTCGATGATGTTTCGCCTCAATGGCGTCGATTCCGACAGAGCGGGCGACGCCTGGCGGACGATTCCGGCGCTGATGGAAGCGGCGGAAGCCAAAGGCACGCACAAATTTCCGCGCAAGGCCGCGATCGTGCGACCGCAGCGCGCGAGCGTCGAATGGCGGGTCAATTTCACGCAACTGGCGCGCGCGGACGGCAGCGCGATCAATGGCATCGAACCGGATGATCTCACGCGCGGCGAGATCGACGGGCGTCGCCAGGCGATTCAGGCGTTCGAATTCCTGCGCACGGTGCCAGGTTTCGAAAAATCCTACATCGTCGACCTGCCGCCTCAGCTCGGCATCCGCGAGACGCGGCGCATCAAGGGCGGCTATCGGCTGAGTGGCGAGGACGTGCTGACCTGCGCGTCGTTCGACGACTCGATCGGCGTCAACGGCTGGCCGATGGAATCCCATGTCGCGGGCGACGTGATCTTCAAGTTCCCGCCGATTCCGGATTCGCGCGGCTTCAACGAGCTGCCATACCGGATGCTGGTGCCTGATGGCGTCGACAATCTCCTCGTTGCCGGCCGCTGCGGATCGATGACCCATGACGGACAGTCCGCCGCGCGGGTCTCCGGCGCCTGCTTTGCGATGGGCGAAGCCGCGGGGTCGGCCGCGGCGCTGGCGCTTTCGGGGAACACGCTTCCGCGCGACATTGCGGTAGACAGGCTGCAACAGGCTTTGCAACAGCAGGGCGCCTTCATTGGGCGGGATCAGCCGGTCCCTCGAGGCCTGTAATCGTTCGGTAACAGTGAGGCGTTTTAAGCGAAGCCTTTTCAGCGCGACGGAGTCATCAAGATGATCGGATGGGTGCGACTGGCGTTCGCCGGCCTGTTGGCGATATCGGCGGTCGAGACCGCGCGGGCCGACGAGCCGTTGAAGGCACGGATCGGGGTCTTGCGACTGTCCTCGTCGGCGCCGGTCTTCATCGCGCAGGACAAGGGTTATTTCCGTGACGCCGGGCTCGACATCGAGTTGAAATTCTTCGACGCCGCGCAGCCGATCGCGGTCGCCACCACCTCCGGCGATATCGATATCGGCATCACCGCTTTCACCGCCGGGTTGTATAATCTCGCGGGCAAGGGCACGCTGAAGGTGATCGGCGGCATGAGCCGCGAAAAGGCGGGCTATCCGCT
>NZ_JBAURI010000820.1:0-2859 GCF_049581145.1 Bradyrhizobium sp. | reverse complement strand
CTCTACAACCTCCTGCCGCCGGAAGCGCGGCAACACCTGGATTCCCCGGACCAGATCAAGGTGGACGTATTCACGAGGATGCTCGCCGAAGTCCCTGGCGGGCTGGAGCAGCTCATCGCCGACATCCACGCCCATCCGCTGGGCTACGACAGGGTGCAGGACAAGCAGCTCTACAGCAGGTTCAGGGATCTGCTGGAGAGGGGCGGCGCAACCACGCGCATCCTGTACGAATTGATCCCGCAATATTGCGGGACGCCCCATTATTCGACCGCCACGCCCGTCCCTGCGACGATGAAGGGGTCCCATGTGCTCGATGGGAACCTGGCCGAGTTCATATTGGACCTGTACTACAAAGGGAGTCCGGAATTGGCCGCCAAGGTCGACGCCTCCCTCACCGGCCCCAATTTCTCCGACGTGGTTACAACCGGCCACGTGTCGCACACCAACCCGATCGAGTACATCGTCGGGCGGATGCTCCAGTATCCCGGCCTGTTCCCCGCCATCGGCGAGATCACCGGCATCAAGGAAATGGTTACCCAGCAGCTCGGGCAGAAATGGGGATGGGATGCCAGGCACGACAAGTTCCGCCAGCTTCTCGTCCACGCCAACCAGACCGGACAGATCATCGTTCTGCATAACGACTGGGGCGATCATGGCAAGTCGGCCGCCGGGCGGCCGAGCGCGGCAGTAACGAACTACGAAAATCTGCCGCTTTTGATGAACCGTTTCTCCGGCGATGAATTCCGGCAGGTGCAGATCGTGTTTGCCCACACCGGCCTCGGCCGGCTGGTGCGGCCGGACGCTCAGATGAGCGAAAAGACCCATGTGATCAAGCACTGGGAGTGGGACCCGGAGACGGGGCGGGGATGGAATGATCCGAGCAAGGACAAGGAGGTGACTGTCAACGCTCCCGAGCACATCCACAAGCTTTACGAGCTGTTCGAGGCCGTGCCGAACGCCCGGGTGGACATTTCCTGGAACGACGTGACTCAGGCCTACATGCAAATGATGCATTCCCATCCGGAGGCGGCACAGGCGGTCGTCGATTTTTTCATCCATCACCAGGACCGCATTCTGTTCGGCAGCGACACCGTAAAGCCGGTCAATGAGGCGCATTACAACCAGGGTTTGATGACCGGTTCGCCACTCTTCACTGAGATTGCACTGCAGGATCCGGATGCCGCCTTCAAGATCCTGCGCGGCAACTATGATGAAGCGCTGAAGCTCGCCTATAAGCGCAGCGACGAATGGACGGAGAAGGCGCTGAAGGAGCGCTCCGACCCCGACGCTCTCGCGAAGGTGGCCGAAATGAAGCAGAGGCGCAGCACGCTCGACGCGCACCACAACAGGATGGGGCGGGAAGCGCGGCAACGGTTCGATGCGTGGGTCGCCCAGGTCGAGCGACAGTCCACGGTCTGGGATGACGGCTTGCTCGACAACGCACGCCAGGAGCTGAACGCCAATCTAGCCAGCGCACGCGAAAAACTGGCGGCCAAGGTCGGCAGCGGCGCGCCGAGCGATCAGGAACAGGCAGATTTTGCTGCCTGGGAACGGGAACTGAAAGACTTCGATATCTGGCAAGCCACGGTCAGAGGAAAGCCCACGCCTTGGAGTACCGACGTCCAGAAGGCGCTGGCTGCCAAGGAGTTCGGCATCTTCCAGCAGATCGCCAACCAGCATAGCGGCCCATGGCACCTGGAACGCCAGACCGGCCCGATTGCTTCGGACCCGGTTTCGAGGATGCTCCAGGCGCTGGAAATGAACGACCTTGGTCTCCGGACCGGCCCGGGAACATCGGGTGGCGACAACAACGCCGATAGCAAGCTCGAAAAACGCGCCGTTTTGGCCTATGTCGGGATCCTGGCCGCCGTCGCCGGCGCCGCAACCGGCGTCAGTGCAGGCCTTGGTCATGCCATGTCTCCCTCTGCAGGAGGGGGCTATACGCCGGGGGTTCATGGCTCCACCTTTGCGGACCTCGGAAATAACGTTGCGTTCGGCTCCCGCTTCGCCGGCAATGTCGGGAGGTCCGCCTATCTCCAGAAGATGAGACTGCAATGGGAGCCGATCTTCGAGGAGGGGTTCGCGACCCGCGACTTGCTCGACCGCTATGTCAGCCGCATGCTCAACGCGGCGCCTTATATCGGCATCACGTCGCGGCAGCGCGCGCACATCGCGGGGATGACTGAGCAGCTCTGGAAGGACATCACCTTCCTGAGAGCAAAGCCCCTCGATCCGGCCAGTGGCTGGACGGAAAAGCAGAGATACCTCGCCATCAGCGCCAAGATTGGCGAGTATCAGATCTCGGTCAGCCGCGAGGGCAATCTGCAGGATTCGTCGCTGAATGCCGCCGATCCACGCCGGCAGCAGGGCCAGTGGTTGCGGGGCGTGCAAGTGACGACCTACGGCTTCAACCTGGCCGTCGCGGCGCACGGGATTGCGTCCGACAGCGGGCTGCTTTCGCAGGGCCACGCAGGCAATTTGGCGCTTGCGCAGGCCGCCGTGCAGATGTCCCTGAATGTGTTGTTCGCTGCGGGGAACACAGGCTTGTTGGGCCATACCGGGATCTCGGCCGGCGGAGGCCTGGCCGGCGTCACCAAGATAGAAAACAACAAGTTCATGCAAATACTTCAGGCCGCCAGCAATACCCTCCTCACAGGCGGCGGCGCGGCCTTGTCAGCCAACGAATGGATGACGTTGGCGCATGCCCTGCAGAACAACGCCGGCACCCTTTCTGAGGCCTGGCCCGCGTTCCTGGGGGCTGTCTGGGCGCTTTGGGCCAGGCGCATGGGCCAAATCACCGCTCAAAGGTGGAGAGTGACCTTCAACAAGCGGATGCCTTCATCAATCGATCAGGAAAGG
>NZ_JBAURI010000819.1:0-5225 GCF_049581145.1 Bradyrhizobium sp. | reverse complement strand
GGCGTGTGATCCATCAACGACATCAGCCGCACGTCGGGGCGTCCGACCAGTTCGTTGGCGTCCTGGACGACGGTCGGCATCGGGATTTCGCAGCGCAGATGCAGGAAATGATCGGCGCGCAACAGGTCGGCGTCGCGGGCGGACGCAATGGCTTCCGCCAGCAGGCTGGCGCGGCCATCGACCTCTTCGGCGCCGTCTTCGCGCCAGACCCGCAGCGAATCCAGGACCGTCGTAATGCCGCAGGTCGCGAGCTGGCCGTCATAGGAGATGACGGCCGCAACCGGATCCCAGAACACTTTTGGCCGCGGCACGTAATGCGCCTCGAGATGATCGGTGTGCAGCTCGATCAGGCCGGGCATCACGAGATCGCCGGCCGCATCCAGGCTGCCGGCTGGTGCCGTGCCCTCGCCGATTTCCGCGATGCGACCGTCCGCGACGGCGATCCAGCCGCGCTCGATCAGCCGATCGGCGAGCACGATCCTCGCATTGCCGATGACGGTCTCTGACGGCGGTGCAGTCATCTCGATCATCTTCCCTCACGCCGCGGCGGCGAAACCGGTCACGTCGACGATGCGGTCGGCGATCAGGCGACGCACCTCGTCGTCATGCACGATCGCGACCATGGCAACGCCGGCACGCTTTTTCTGGTCGATCAGGCCGACCACCACCTCGCGGTTGGCGGCGTCGAGCGAAGCGGTCGGCTCGTCCAGCAGCAGAATCGGATGGTCCGAAATGAAGCCGCGCGCGATGTTGATGCGCTGCTGCTCGCCCCCCGAAAACGTCGATGGCGGCAGTGACCACAGCCGCTCCGGAATGTTGAGGCAGCGCAGCAGATTGCCTGCCCGTTCGCGCGCATCTCCGCGCGATGTGCCGGTCGCCAGCAGCGGCTCGGCGACGACGTCGATGCTCGGCACCCGCGGCACCGCGCGCAGGAACTGGCTGACATAGCCGATCGTGCTGCGGCGCACGTTCAGGACGTCCCTGGGCCGGGCGCTCGCCAGATCGAGCGGCGCACCCTCGTGCAAGACGCTGATGCGGCCGCCATCACAGCGATAATTGCCGAACATCATCTTCAGGATCGACGACTTTCCCGCGCCCGAGGGCCCCGCAAGCACCACACATTCGCCGGCATGGACGTCAAAAGACACCCCGCGCACGACCGGCAGCTTCACACCGCCCTGCAGATGCATGGTGAAGGTCTTTTCAGCGTTGGTGATCTCGATCATAGCAGGCATTGGCGTGCTCATGGTGGCAGAATCGAAGAGACGAGCAGTTGGGTATAAGGCTCACGCGGGTCGTCGAGCACCTGGTCGGTCAAGCCGGTCTCGATCACCCGGCCGCCCTTCATCACCATCACCCGGTGCGACAGCAATCGCGCCACCGCGAGATCATGGGTCACGACGATTGCAGCCAACCCCAATTCGCCGACGAGACCTCGCATCAGGTCCAACAGCCGCGCCTGCACCGACACATCGAGCCCGCCGGTCGGTTCATCCATGAACACCAGGCGCGGTTCGGTGACGAGATTGCGGGCGATCTGCAGCCGCTGGCGCATGCCGCCGGAATAGGTCCGCGGCGCGTCGTCGATCCGCGCCACATCGATCTCGACCCGCTCCAGCCAGGACGACGCGGCCTGCCTGATCCGGCCATAATGATTCCAGCCCACCGCCATCAGCCGCTCGCCGACATTGGCTCCGGCGGAGACCGCCATGCGCAGACCCTGCGCCGGGTCCTGATGCACATAGCCCCAGTCGGTCCGAAACAGAAAGCGCCGCTCGGCTTCGCCAAGCGAAGCGAGATCGCGCAACACGCCGTCACGCATCCGGTAGGAGACCCCTCCTGAGGTCGGCGCCAGCTGTGCGGACAGTAGTTGCAACAGCGTCGTCTTGCCCGAACCGGACTCGCCGACGATCGCCAGGACCTCGCCCGGATAAAGCGCGAAGCAGACGTCGCGGCAGGCCGTCAGCCGGCCGTAGGTCTTGCCGAGCGCGTCGGCCACCAGCAGCGGCTGGTCGTCCTGTTTGGCGCCTCGCGTTTCAACCATGCGCCTTCTCGTTGTGCGGAGCGGCGCTCTCGCTGCCGCGGTGGCCTTCGGCCTGCCGGCGCTCGCAATAGTCGGTATCGGAACAGACGAACATCCGAGCGCCCTGGTCGTCGGTGACGATCTCGTCGAGATAGGAGTCGTCGGCGCCGCATAGCGCGCATGGCGCGTCGAAACGATAGCGCGTGAACGGGTGATCCTCGAAGTCGAGCGAGACCACCGAGGTATGCGGCGGGATCGCATAGATCCGCTTCTCACGGCCGGCACCGAACAATTGCAGCGCCGGACAGTGGTCCATCTTCGGATTGTCGAACTTCGGCGTCGGCGACGGATCCATCACATAGCGCGCATTCACCTTCACCGGATAGGCATAGGAGGTCGCGATATGGCCGAAGCGCGCGATGTCCTCGTAGAGCTTGACGTGCATCAGCCCGTACTCGCCGAGCGCATGCATCCGCCGCGTCTCGGTCTCGCGCGGCTCGAGATAACGCAGCGGCTCGGGGATCGGCACCTGATACACAAGCACCTGGCCGGCATGCAGCGGCGCTTCCGGAATCCGGTGCCGGGTCTGGATCACGGTGGCATCCGCAGTAGAGGTCGTGGTCGCGACGCCGGCGGTCTTGGCAAAGAACTTGCGGATCGAGATTGCATTGGTGGTGTCGTCGGAGCCCTGATCGATCACCTTCAGGATATCGTGGGGCCCGAGGATCGCAGCGGTCACCTGCACGCCGCCGGTGCCCCAGCCATAGGGCATCGGCATTTCGCGGCTGGCGAACGGCACCTGATAGCCGGGAATCGCGATCGCCTTCAGGATGGCGCGTCGGATCATCCGCTTGGTCTGCTCGTCGAGATAGGCGAAGTTGTAGGACGGCGCGTTCATTCGGCGGCCTCCCGCAGCGCCGGCTGGCCTTCAGCTTCGGCAAATTCCTTGCGCAGCTTGCGCAAGAGGCCAAGCTCGGACTGGAAGTCGACATAGTGCGGCAGCTTTAGATGCTCGACGAATCCCGTCGCCTGCACATTGTCCGAATGCGACATCACGAACTCTTCGTCCTGCGCCGGCGCGACCACATCCTCGCCGAGCTCGCGCGCGCGCAATGCGCGATCGACCAGCGCCATCGACATGGTCTTGCGCTCGCTCTGCCCGAAGGCCAGGCCATAGCCGCGGGTAAAGCACGGCGCTTCGGTTGCCGAGCCCTTGAACTGGTTGACCATCTGGCATTCGGTCAGCGCGAGCGCGCCAAGCGGCACGGCAAAGCCGGCGTCTTCTGCGAAAAACTCCACCTCGACCTCGCCGAAACGGATTTCGCCGGCGAACGGATGATTGCGGCCATAGCCGCGCTGCGAGGAATAGCCGAGTGCCAGCAGGAAGCCTTCGTCGGCGCGCGCCAGATTCTGCAGCCGCAGATCGCGGTCGGCGGGGAAGCTCAGCGGCTCACGCGTGAGATCGCCGACCGGCGCGTCCGCCGTGGCTTCCGGCGACGGTTCGATCAGGCCATCGCGGCCAAGAATATCGGTGACGCGCGGCGTTGCGGCCGGCGCGGCCTCCGAGTGCGCAGGCGGCTCCGGAACAAAGCCTTCGGCGAGCTGCGGATCGAGCAGCCGATGCGTATAGTCGAAAGTCGGGCCCAGGATCTGGCCTCCCGGGATATCCTTGAAGGTCGAGGAAATCCGCCGCCGCACCTGCATCGTACCGGTGTCGACCGGTTCGGTCGCTCCGAAGCGCGGCAGGGTGGCGCGGAAGGCGCGCACCAGGAATATCGCCTCGATCATGTCGCCGCGCGCCTGCTTGATCGCGAGCGCCGCAAGCTCGCGATCATACAGCGAACCTTCGCTCATCACCCGATCGACGGCGAGAGCAAGCTGCTCGGAGATCTGGGACAACGAGAGTTCGGGAATCGAGCGATCGCCGCGGCGCTGATGCGCCAATAGACGATGGGCGTTCTCGATGGCGCGCTCGCCGCCCTTGACCGCAACGTACATGCATCAACCTCCGTTGGCGACCAGCCGCGTCGTGCGCGGGATCGCGACAATCCTGTCGTCTGCGACCAGCACGACATCGATGCCGCGCGGAAACAAGCCGGCGTTGCCGGCGAGACGATCGAACAGATCCACTGGTTCGATCGTGGCCCGCAACATGGCTGAGCCGTCGATGCCGGGGCCGCGCAAGTGATAATCGCGTCCTTTCGTCAGGCTCTCGACCTGCAGGATCAACGTCGTCGAGCGGTCCGGATATTCATTGGTCCCGAATGAAAACCGCTCCAGATCGCCAAGTGCGCGGGCTTCGCCGATCAGCGCGAAACTGGCGATCGAGGAGTCGGCAACCACCGGGGCACCGCTGTGGAATTTGAGCCATTTGGCGATTTCGGGCGTTTCCGACATCCGCGCGTCAAGCCAGATCGGCGTATCGTGATCGAACAGCGTCAGCGCGATGGCCGCCGTTCCCCGCATCACCGACGGCGGCGTCCCGACGGAAGCCACGACCTGCTGCACGCTGCCGGGGCGCGCCATCGCATCCATGACCGAGCGGAAGGTCGATTGCGCCGATATCACCTTATCGGCAAATCCCGCAGGCAGTTCGGCGATTGTCGTCATCCCCTCTAGCCCTCCCCGCGCACCATTGTATAGAAGTCGACCCGTGTCGCCGCGGCCTCTTCGGCCTCCTGGTTGCGTCTGGCGAGCATGGCGTCGCGCAACGGCGCGATCACGCTGCTTTGGACGCGGCCGGCAAAATTCTCGGACTGCATCAAGGCATCGCACAGCGCGATCATCCGCGCCTTCTCGAGGTCGCGGCCGAGAGTATACCCAAAACCGACCTCGCCGCTCGCAAGCCTGACGGCCGCGCGCGACACCGTCGCCTCGCCGAGATTGAAGGCCGCGCCATCGCCGCCGATACGGCCGCGCACCATCACCAATCCGTTCTCGGGCTCACGCAACGCCTCGTAGGGCGGCGGCCCGACGGCCTGAAGCCGTCCGGCGATCTCGGCCGCAGTCGCATGCGCCAGCACGGCCATCGCCGCCTTGCGCCGCGCCAGGTTGCGGCTGCGGTCTTTCTCGTCTTGTTCCAGGTCGCTGCGCACGGTGTTTCTTGCTCGACTGAAGTTGTCTATGATAATAGACAACTTGACACGAAACGCCAATGACCGTTTCGTGACAGACGAATGATAGTCCCGATGCCGTCCAAGAG
>NZ_JBAURI010000818.1:0-19898 GCF_049581145.1 Bradyrhizobium sp. | reverse complement strand
CTTCTGGCCAGGCCGCGGCTGCTGCTGCTCGACGAACCGCTCGGCGCGCTCGACGAAGGCCGCCGTGCGGAGATCCTGCCCTATCTGGTACGCCTGCGCGATGACGCAAAAATCCCGATGGTCTATGTCAGCCACGACGCCGCCGAGATGCGCCAGCTCGCAACCCAGATCGTCCTGCTGAAACGCGGACAGGGGACCTCGTTCGGTGACGTGAAGGTGCTGATGGGTTGAGACCGCCAACCTCACTCAGCCGGCGCTACCAGCCGCGGTCGACATTGATCACCTCGCCGGAGCGCGGATCGACGTCGACCTCCATATAGCGGCCTGACAGGTCGCGGCCCTCGATCTGCCACTCGTCACCGGCGAATTCGGTGTGGGAAACGGTGACAAGACCAACATCGCTGGCGAGGTCCAAGGCATCCTGCATCGAAAGCAGGCCGCCGGAATCATAGGCCAGCGCGGGTGTCGCGATGCCGAGTGCGATACTTGCCACCGCCGGCAGGATGTATTTGTTCATGGGAACACTCCTCGTCGAAGTTCACTGTCCCGTTGCGCCGATGGCTCGGCGCAGCGTCCCCCTGAGAACCGGGCAACGCGCCCCTCGTTCCCATTTTCGAAGCCTCATGGACCCGGGCCTGTTCCCGCCAATTGCGAGCGCAACCTTACGACATCACGATCGATTTCACCGACCGCTGCCGCTCACACGATATCACGGGCGCGCAAATCCGCGATCGCCTCGCGGCCATAGCCCAGCGCCTCCAGCACTTCGTCTGTATGAGCACCAAGCTCGGGCGCCATCGCATCGAGGCGGCCGCCGCCATGAGCGAGCTGGAACCCGCTGCCGGCGAAGCGCAGGCGCCCATAGGGCGTCTCGATCTCCTGAATGGCGCCGCGCGCGGCGATCTGTGGGTGATCGATCACCTCCTCGATTGTCCAGATGCTGGCGCAGGGCGCGCCCGCCGCATCGAGGATCTTCTCCCATTCGCGCGGGTGCTTTTTGGCAAGCTCCGCCTCGATGACGGCCCGCAAGGCCGGCTCGTTCTCCTGCCGCGCGAACCAATCGGAAAAGCGCGGATCGTCCAGCACGTCGGCGCGACCGAGCGCCTCCACCAGCGCACGATATTGCTTCTCGCTGTTGACGGCGAGCAGCAGATAGCCCTCACCCGCCCTGAACAGGTTGGCGGTCGGCCTGCGGCTCACGGCCTGATTGCCGGAGAGCTTCTGGCGATGGCCGGCCACGGTGTAGTCCGCCACCTGTCCGGACAGAAACGCCAGCGTCGCCTCCAGCATGGAGACGTCGACGAGCTGCCCCTTGCCGGTGTGGGTGCGCTGGAACAGCGCACTGGAGACGCCGAACGCGGCGGTCGCACCCGACAGCACGTCGCAGACGGCGAAGCCCGCACGCGTCGGTCCGCTCTCCTCGTGGCCGGTGATCGCCATGATGCCCGACAGCGCCTGGATCTTGCCGTCATAGCCCGCGCCATTGCGCTCCGGCCCGGTCTGACCAAAACCACTTATCGCGCAATAAATCAGCCGCGGGTTGATCGCAGCCAGCGCGGCATAGCCGATGCCGAGCTTGTCCATCACGCCGGGACGAAAATTCTCCATCACGACGTCGACCTCGGCGACGAGCTGCTTGACGATCGCGATCGCCTCGTCCTTCTGCAGATCGAGCGTCAGGCTGCGCTTGTTGCCGTTGATCGCCTGCCAGCCCGGTGCAAGGCCGCGCTCTGCCCATTCGCGGCTCAGCGGGGTGCGCCGCATGTCCTCGCCGCCGCGGCGCTCGACCTTGATGACATCGGCGCCGAGCAGCGCGAGCTGATAGCTCGCATAAGGGCCGGCCAGCACCTGCGTGAAATCGAGAATCCTCACGCCTTCGAACGGTCGGGTCACGTCTGTTTCCTCCGGGAACACCAGCCGTCATTGCGAGGAGCGAAGCGACGAAGCAATCCATCCTGCCTTTGCGGCGAGATGGATTGCTTCGCGGAGTTTGGCATCGGGCGGCGCTTTTGCGCCGATCGGTCGGCTCGCAATGACGATTTTGTTGAACGGGTTTCCTGCCACTCGACGATGCGCTTCAGCACTTCACGCCGCGCGGTTGCCGCGCGCGATCTCCTTCTGCTTGTCGAACTCGGCCCTGCGCCGCGCCAGGTCGTCCGGGCTCATCTGGGCGAGGTTGTTGTAGTCGAGCTTCCAGGAGGCGTCTGGGCTCCAGCGCAGCGGCGACTGCATCGTGGTGCGCGCGCCGGGCGCCTGCTCCAGCAGGCGAAGCGCCAGTTCGAGCGTCTGCGCCTGCGAGGCTGCGTCCTGCGGCTTGCCGGCGGAGTTGCCAAGCGGGAAGTCGCTGAACAAAAAGCGCGGCACGGCGGCGTGCTCGATGATGTCCTTGGCGCATCCCATCACCACGGTTGGAATGCCGTTGGCCTCGAGATGGCGCGCAACGAGCGCGGTGGTCTGGTGGCACACCGGGCAATTCGGCACCAGCACGGCGGCATCGACCTGGTCGGCGCGGCAGCGGGCGAGGATATCAGGCGCATCGACCTCGATGGTCACGCGATGACTGCGATTGGTCGGCGCGCCGAAGAAGCGCGGCGCGACCTCGCCGATCCGCCCTGTGGCCCGGGCCTGCAAGAGCTGCGGCAGCGGAAACCAGGTGCCGCTGTCGGTCGCGCTGGTGTGCTTGCGGTCATAGCCGATATGCGAGATGCGCAGATCGTGCGGCTGCGCGGTGTCGCCGTCATAGACCTTGTAGAACTTGGCAGCGCCATTATACGCAGCCCCTGGCCCCTGGTCGCCCTTCGCGGGATCATAGGGTGCGGCCGTGGTGATGATGGTCACACGCGATTGCGAAAGCGGCTTTGTCAGCGACTGGAACGGCGCGTCGACGTAATGCGCCCAGCGATAAGGCGTGGTGTAGCCGATCGCGGCGTAGTAGTCGCGGGTCCGCTGCATGTAGGGCACCGGAGCATCATAATCGGGGACGAAGCCGAATTGATCGTCTTGCGTTTCCGGCATGCGCTGTCCTTTGCGTTTCCCTGGTGCGCTGATACGGCTTGCAGCCAGACTAGAGCTAGTCGCTCGCTTCCTCAACCGCGGACATGGCCGCTTTGCCGGTCGAGTTGGCACGGGACTCGCGTCAACGATCAAGTCGCGGCTTTGCGTGGCGCGATGGCGCGGCCTTAAGACGCCGACGATCGCTGAGGGAGCACGATGATGAGCATCAAGCGAGCGGATATCGATCGGCAGAAGGTGGCTTTCTCGGACGTCCGGTCCGGCCGTCGGCTGCCGACGGTTCATCCCGGCGAGATTCTGCACGATGAGTTCCTGACCCCGATGGGCATCAGCGTCTATGAACTGGCGCATGCGATCAAGGTGCCGCGCTCGCGGACCAACGACATCGTACGCGGACGCCACGCCGTCACCACCGACACGGCCATTCGTCTTGGACGGTATTTCGGCACGACGGCTGAGTTCTGGATCAACCTGCAGGCCCGCTATGATCTCGATGTGCCCGATCGTACCGGGAGGCGACGAATCGAGCAGGAGATCACGCCGCGAGCTGCGTGACCGGTGCCGCGCCATGACGACCAAGGGAGACGATCAAGGGAGACGACCAAGGGGAGACGATCAAGGCAAGAGAACCGACATCGGCGAAATGGCCGGTTCGGCCTTCGTTCTCTGAACTCCGGCGGCCAGGCCGCCTCCAAGCCACCCGAGCTATGATCGGCAGGCCCTGAGGCTCACTGGCAGTAGGAGAGCTCGTCCTCGGTGACGACACGCTCGACCTTGTCCGACTTGATGCGATAGCGAAGTCGGCCGTCGGCCTCGACCGGCATGCGTTGAACGATGGTGTAGACTTTCGGCTCCTCGATCTGCACGCGACCTTGGGGACCTTGACCGCGATGCAGCACGGCTGCGTTCAACTCATAGACATGCGACATTCGGCGTTCCTTTGCGTCCTTGAGCGATCGAACCCGCCCGACGCGGCGAAGACAGCGCAAACCAGAAGGCGCAGCCGCGGAGCGGTTCGTGACATGAAGAGGCGAGAAGGCTTATAGGCCTCTATGGCTTACAAAGCGAGTGGCGC
This sequence comes from Bradyrhizobium sp., assembly GCF_049581145.1. Taxonomy (GTDB): domain Bacteria; phylum Pseudomonadota; class Alphaproteobacteria; order Rhizobiales; family Xanthobacteraceae; genus Bradyrhizobium. Next base: position 15,811 of record NZ_JBAURI010000818.1, on the reverse strand, counting down.
GTAGGGCGGATTTTGGCCAGCGGAATCGCGGCCAACGCGCGTCTGCCCCCTGGCTCCCGCGTAACGAGTGAACCTCAGGGTGCATTTGCCGGTCATGGAACCCTGGAATTGCCGCACCAGGTTTTGGAGCCCGCGCAACGGGGGCACGGAGCGCCGCCCCGTTGGCGCGCCCCGACATGAGGGCAAGGTCAAACCCCCGCCACCGACGACCACAACTCCGACAGCCTGCGCTTGAAAGTTTGCATTCGCGTCAACGGCAGGATCGCTTCCTCCTCCTCGGGCAGGATGAGGCCGACGACGTTGACTCGGCCACCCGAGATACTGCGCGCCACCAGCACGATGGTGTCGAGCGCAAGCGTCGCGCCATCCTTGGGCGCATGATCGAGATGGATGTCGAAATAATCCGCCAGCGTCAGCTTGGACGGCTCTTCCCCGACGACCACGCCGTAGATCTCGGCAAGCTCGGCCAGCGTATGTTCGCCGGAGACCATGAAATCGCCGAGCAGATGCGGATCGGTCACAGCACTCGGCTGCATGTCGACGAAGAAGCGGTCGAGCGCCTCGGCGCGTTCCGGGGGCGCCAGGAGATAGATGTAGTCGCCCGGCTTGACCGGCTCGGCTTCCAGAGGCGACAGAATCTGCTGGTTGCGGATCACCAGCGTCGGCCGCGACCAGGACGGAACGAGCCCGCGCCGAAAGAACAGGCTTTTCGGCCGCACCGGATAGCCGACCAACTCCTGCGCCAGCTGGCCGGGCAGATCCAGTTCGACACGCCGCGGGCCGCGATCGGCGCGCGGCAACGCGACATGCAGCCACCTCGCGGCCACCGCCAGCGTCCAGCCCTGCAGCAACAACGAGATGATGACGACGACGAAGGCGACATCGAAATATTGATAGGCGTTCGACAGCCCGACCAGCATCGGGATCGACGCCAGGAAGATCGCGACCGCGCCGCGCAGCCCGGTCCAGGCGATGAAGAGTTTTTCGCGCCAGCTGAAGCGAAACGGCGCGAGGCAGAGAAAGACCGCGAGCGGCCGGGCCACCAGCATCAAGACCAGCGCGATGAGCATGGCGGGACCGACGCTGGCGCCAAGCCGGCGCGGCGAGACCAGGAGCCCAAGCAGCACGAACATCACGATCTGCGCCAGCCAGGTCGCGGCATCGAGGAACGTCACCACGGACGTATGCGCGCGCGTCGGCCGGTTGCCGATGATGATGCCGGCCAGATAGACCGCGAAAAAACCGGAGCCATGGGCGATCTGTGCCGAGGCGAACACCACCAGCGCCATGGTCGCAACAAATGGCGCATGCAGGCCCTGCGGCAGCGCCACCCGATTGAGCGCGAGCACCACCACCCGCCCGCCGACCACGCCGAACAGGGCGCCCAGCACGGCCTCACGGCCGAACTCCAGCGCGACATGGGCAACCGAGCTGTGCCCGACCGAGATGAACTCGACCAGCATGAGAGTCAGAAAGACCGCAAACGGATCGTTGCTGCCGGACTCGGCTTCCAGCGTCGCGCCAACGCGGGGCCTGAGCCGCAGTCCCTGCGCATGCACCAGCAGGAACACCGCCGCGGCATCCGTCGAGGCCACCACGGCGCCGACCAGAAGCGCCTCGGTCCAGTTCAGGTCGAGCGCGTATTTGGCGACCGGCGCGGTGACCAGCGCGGTCAGCAGTACGCCTGCGGTCGCCAGCGCGACCGACGGCGCCAGCACCGCGCGAATATTCTGGAACCGGGTGCGCAAGCCGCCATCGAACAGGATCAGCGCCAGCGCCACCGACCCGACCAGATAGGTGGTCCTGAGGTCGCTGAACTGGATCTGGCCGGGCCCGGCATCGCCGGCCAGCATGCCGATCACAAGAAACGCCAGCAGCAACGGCGCACCGAAGCGCAGCGCCAGCAGGCTCGACAGGATCCCCGCCATCACCAGTACGGCGCCGAGCAGGATCGCAATGCTAACCTGATCGAGCGAGGCCATGAGGGCGCGCAATCCGGACAAATGACTGGAATTGCATCCTTATCGTCGGCACACTTGGAGGCCAACCGATTTTACGTTAAGAGCGGCAAACCCCTGAATTTTACGGGCCTCGCTCGCCGGTCCGGGCGCCTCGCGCATGGCGGCCACGCCGCCGCTGTGGAAATCTCCCGATAATTCAAATCAAGTGCATACGACACCGTTCTTGCTCGAGTATTCCGCCATGGACATGGACCTGCACGACATCGTCGGCTTTCTGCATGAGACGGCGCGCTCCGTCGGTGCGGAGTTCACCTCGCCCTGGTTCTATCTGCAGGTTGGTCTCATTCTAGCCAGCGCCGGCGTTGCCTTTGCCGTCAATACCGCGGTCAGCTCGCGCATCGAGGCGGGTTCGCTGGCGACGCACTGGCCGGCGCCGTTGCGGCTGTTCGTGCGCACCCTGGTCGGCAGCGCCGCCGCGGCAGCGTTCGCGGGCGAGATGGCGCTGACCCGCCTGATCATGGCCAGCCTGACCTGGCCGAGCCGCAGCTACCTGATCTCGGTGGCCGCCAACCTCGCCTTCGCCTGGCTGATCATCCGCCTCGTCACCTCGGGGGTTCGCAACAGCTTCATCGTCCGCACGGTGTCGCTGCTGGCGTGGCTGGTGGCGGCCTTGAGCATTCTCGGCAAGCTGGATCAGGTCGTCGCCGCGCTCGACTCGGTCTCGATCACGCTCGCCGGGCTGCGGCTGACGCCGCTATTGTTGATCAATTTCGGCGTCATCCTGATCATCGCGCTGTGGCTGAGCAACATCATCAGCAATTTCGCGGAAAGCCGCATCACCCAGTCCGGCGACTTGACGCCGTCGATCCAGGTGCTGCTGGTCAAGATGATCCGGCTCGGGCTCGTCATCTTCGCCGTGATCGTCGCGATGGGCGCGGTCGGCATCAACCTGTCGGCGCTGGCGATCTTCTCGGGCGCGGCCGGTGTCGGCATCGGCTTCGGCCTGCAGAAGATCGTCGCAAATTTCATCAGCGGCATCATCCTGCTGGTGGACAAGTCGGTGAAGCCGGGCGACATCGTCACCATCGGCGACAGCTCGGGCCGTATCAGCGCCATGAAGACCCGCTATATCTCGGTCGCGGCCGGCGACGGACGCGAGTTCCTGATCCCGAATGAGGATCTGGTGACGCAAAAGGTCACCAACTGGACCTATACCGACAAGAACACGCTGGTGAAGGTCAATTTCACCACCAATTACGAGGCCGATCCGCGACTCGTCGCAAAGCTCGCGATCAAGACCGCCAAGGACGCCGAGCGCACGCTCAAGTCCAAGCCGCCGAGCTGCCTGCTGACCGAATTCGCCGATACCGGCGTCAAATTCTCGCTGACCTTCTGGGTCTCCGATCCCGGCGACACCGACAACGTCAAGAGCGAAGTGATGATGGCGCTGTGGGACGTCTTCAAGCGCGAGGGTATCCAGGTTCCCTATCCGGTGCGGGAAATCCGCGTCCGCGGCGGCGCGCTGCCGGTCGAAACCATCGTCGAAGCGTCGAGCTGACCCCGACACCGCCGGCCCAAAAGAGGCAGACCAGGCCCGGCTTGCCGCGGCCCGCCATAGTCACTAAATTGACGTCACAAATCAGTTATATTCGGCGAAGATCGTTGCCCCATGAGCTATATCGAAGCCACCGACACCTCCTTGCGCAAGACCGGACAGATCAAGCTGCACGGGCCGAGCGGCTTTGCCGGCATGCGCAAGGCGGGCCGCCTCGTCGCCCAATGCCTCGACGAACTCACCGATATCGTCAAGCCGGGGATTGCGACCGCGAAGATCGACGAGTTCGTGCGTGATTACGCCTTCAGCCATGGCGCCTATCCGGCGACGCTGATGTATCGCGGCTACCGCTACTCGACCTGCACCTCGATCAACCACGTGGTCTGTCACGGCATGCCGGGCGACCGCGCGCTGAAGGAGGGCGACATCGTCAACATCGACGTGACCTTCATCGTCGACGGCTGGTATGGCGACTCCAGCCGGATGTATGTGATCGGTCCGATCGGGCGCAAGGCGGAGCGGCTGATCGAGGTTACCTATGAAGCCATGATGCGCGGCATCGCTGCGGTGAAGCCCGGCGCCACCACCGGCGACATCGGCTACGCGATCCAGAGCTTCGTCGAGCCGCAGGGCATGAGCGTGGTGCGCGATTTCTGCGGCCACGGCCTGGGCCGGCTATTCCATGACGAGCCGAACATCATCCATATCGGCCGGCCCGGCGAAGGCGTGGCGCTGAAGCCCGGCATGTTCTTCACCATCGAGCCGATGATCAATCTCGGCAAGCCGCATGTGAAGATCCTGTCCGACGGCTGGACCGCGGTGACGCGCGACCGCTCGCTGTCGGCGCAGTTCGAGCATTCGGTCGCCGTGACTGCCGATGGCGTCGAGATCTTCACGCTGTCGGAGCGTAACGGCGAGCAGCCGCCGCTGCGGTAGCTTCCGCCGGCGGCCGTTTTCGGACCTGGTCACCACGTCCCGCTCGCTTCGCAACGGCCTGCCGAATAGAGTTTCGGCATGCGTGATATCGCAGCCCACTATCAGGCCCTGCAGCGCCGCGATCCCGGCCTCGACGGCATCGTGTTCGTGGCGGTCAAGACCACCGGGATCTACTGCCGGCCGATCTGCCCGGCGCGCACGCCGCTGGCGCGCAACGTCGTGTTCTATCCAAGCGCGGCTGCCGCCGAACGCGCCGGCTTTCGCCCCTGCCTCCGTTGCCGCCCCGAAACGGCGCCGTTCTGCCCGGCCTGGAAGGGCACCAGGACCACGGTGGAACGTGCGCTGGCGCTGATCGTGGCGGGCGCGCTGGACTTCGGCTCAGTCGATTCGCTGGCCGAGCGATTGGGCATTGGCGCGCGGCATCTGTCGCGGCTGTTCGCACGGCATCTGGATGCCTCGCCGCAGCAGGTCGCGCTGTCGCTGCGCCTCCAGCGCGCCAAGCGCCTGCTCGACGGCAGCGATCTTCCGCTCGCCGAGATCGCCGGGCGCGCCGGCTTTTCGAGCCCGCGGCGTATGCGGGCCGCGTTTGCGCAGCTCTATGGCCGGACCCCGTCGTCCCTGCGCAGGCGTCAAGCGACGCCTGATGCGATCCGCCCGATCCGCCCCTCATGCGATCAGGAGAACAACCGATGCCCAATCATGCCGCCGCCAGGAGCCACGGCACCGTCAGCCAGGACCGGCAGAAGCAGATGAGCGGCCTCGCCTTCGTACAGGGACTGGCCGACGGCACGCTGCCGCTCAACACGATCGCCAGAACGCTGGGATATGATGTCCGCGAGGCGGAGAACGGGCGCGTCGTCGTCGTCGCGGAGCCCGGCGAGGCGCATCTCAATCCGGCCGGCACCGTGCATGGCGGCTTCGCCGCCACGCTGTTGGATAGCTGCATGGGATTGGCCGTGCAGTCGACCCTGGAGCAGGGCCTCGGCCAGACCACGCTGGAGTTCAAGATTTCGCTGCTGCGGCCGATCACGCCGGAGACGGGGCCGATCACGGCCGAAGGCGTCGTGCTGAGCCGCGGCCGCCGGATCGGCACCGCCGAGGGGCGGATCACCGACGGCAAGGGGCGCCTGCTGGCCCATGGCACCACCACCTGCCTGATCTTTGCGATGACGGCGTGATCCGGAAGAGCCTGCCCGCAACTTGATACGGGTGGACACCGGTTTTCCGGAGAGATCATGCTCAACAATAAGCCCGCGTGACACTTCGTGGTTGCAAAAACCATCCAGCGCGGCATGTTGGTCGCCGATGCCCGCCAAGACTGAGAACAACACAGAGCCACCGGACAACCGGCCCGTCGAGCCGCCGCATTATCGCGGCCATCGCGAGCGATTGCGCGAGCGCTTCCGGATCGCGGGACCCGATGCGCTCAGCGACTACGAGCTGCTGGAGATGGCGCTGCGCTGCCGCGGCGCGACACCAAGCCCCTGGCCAAAGCGCTGTTGAAGACGTTCGGCTCGTTCGCCGAGGCGATTCATGCTCCCGAAACGCGCTTACGCGAAATCGATGGCGTCGGCGATGCCGCGGTGACCCAGCTCAAGCTGATCGCGGCCGCCGCGACCCGCATCGCCAAAGGCGAGCTGCGCGAACGCCCGGCGCTATCGTCATGGAACGACGTGATCGACTATTGCCGCGCCAGCATGGCGTTCGCCGACAAGGAGCAGTTTCGCCTGCTGTTTCTCGACAAGCGCAATCAATTGATATCGGACGAGGTGCAGCAGACCGGCACCGTCGACCACACCCCGGTCTATCCGCGCGAAGTGATCAAGCGCGCGCTGGAATTGTCGGCGACCGCGATGATTCTAGTTCACAATCATCCCTCCGGCGACCCGACACCGTCGCAGGCCGATATCCAGATGACAAAGGCGATCATCGACATCGCCAAACCGCTCGGCATCGCCGTGCACGATCACATCATCGTCGGCAAGAACGGGCATGCGAGCCTGAAGGGGATGCGGTTGATTTGAGATCGCGGATCTGGCGATCGCGAAGCTTGGAATGCTGTCTCGCGACCCTTCCCGCTCATTCCGAGCTCGCGCTGAACCGACTTTGACACCGCGTCGCCAGATCACCATCCGCCACCCCGGAAAAGCCAAAACCGTTGCAGGCATACACCTGCGTGCGGACCGGGCTGGGGGCGGGCTGCGCATCGGCCTTCTCGATCATGATGAAGGAATCGCCGCGATGCAGCGCGCACAGATAGGCGCGCCCCGTCGAATCCGTGATCGGCGTGGCGTCGAGCAGCGGCCAGGCCAGCGCCGAGCCGCGCCAGCGCGCGACCAGGCCATGCGCAGTGACCTCGTAGACATAGGGGCGCCGGCCGTCCTCATCGTCGATCGGCGACACATGGCGCTCGAGCGGAACAGCAGGGGTGGCCCGTCCGCGGCAAGCCGGCCACTTTCGATCCCGAGCAGCGCGCCCCACGCCATGGGCAGTGCGCAGGGAGAAGGCTCCGGGCTATTCACGACTCGGTCTGACGGCCTCGTCATGTCCGCCTTTCGCCCTTTTGAAACATGCCGACCAACGCCAAAGATGCCTGCCATCAGGCATGCCACCGAACGATTTTCGGGCGATTCAAGAGCCGCGTTCGGTTTCAACGCCTTGGCTACCGGCCCATGCTCTCGGTCCCTGTAACCGAGGAGCATGACATGCAAGATCAGGACAGTGGTACACCGACGATCCGTAGGCGAGCGCCTTGGAATCAAAGGCAAGCTGACAGGCGCAAAGCCTCCACTGCGGCCCAAACACGTTTGGTCAATTCGAACAAAGCTGCAAATTGAAGGCCGCGTCCGAGACCTTGCCATGTTCAATCTTGCGATCGACAGCAAGCTTCGAGGCTGTGATGTCGTCGCGATCAAGGTCGACGATATCGCTGCGGGCGGATGTACTGCGGATCGCGCAACTGTTCGCCAGAATAAAACCGGTCGGCCGGTCCGCTTTGAATTGAGCGAGCAGACTCGCCAGGCGATCGATGACTATCTGAAGGTCGCCCATAAGAAGCCCGGCGAGTTTTTGTTCACAGGTCGGGCCGGTCCGCACAAGAGCATCACAACACGCCAATATGCGCGCCTGGTATCGGATTGGATCGGCAGCGTCGGGCTGGATCCAAGGCTATACGGGACACATTCGCTGCGGCGCACCAAAGCTACCCTGATCTATCGACGTACTGGAAATCTGAGGGCGGTCCAGCTGTTGCTCGGGCACACTAAGATCGAAAGCACTGTCAGATATCTGGGCATCGAGGTCGATGACGCGCTCGCAATCGCGGAACAAGTTGACGTCTGAAATGCCTGGGCGGAGCAGCCATGCTCCGCCTAGCCTCTGATCACCGACTCGGGCCAACAGAAGACGACCGGTGATGTAGAAGCATGGCTCGTGGCTTGATTTCCGCACAGGTTCATCGGTATTAAAAGCCGATGGAGTCGACGCTTCAGAGTTCAGTGAGAATGAAGACCAGTTCGGTGTGGCGACTTGCATTCTTTTTGGTCCTGACTTGCGCGGCTCATGCAGATGAATTGATTGGCAAGAGAGTGCCGCCATTTCCGGACGGAATGTACGAGGGAGGCGGATCGTGTATCGCAGCCGGCACTCAGGACCCATGTCACCGGGGCGTGGCGGTACTTATGAGCGCATCCGGCAAGAACATAGGAGTCTATGCTTCCGTCTCAGATGGGCACGATGAGAACGGCAAATCATCTGCAATTGTAACGGACATCATTCCCTATCCAAAGGTGGACAAAGGTTACCATCTGGATTGGAGTAGCTGCAGATATGACGGTGTCGAAGAAAGCGCCGTCGTGGCCGTTGTGAAGGATTCGAAACAAGAGTTCTTACGGGCCGCCGGTTGGGCGTATCGGGTCGATGACGTCTCAGGCAAGCTCATCAAGTTGGATCCAAAGCACGTCGATTGCTACAACACCGCGCGGGAAGCTGACTAGCCGTCGCCGATGATCTTGCCAAAATACCAAAACCGATTCGGCAGACCGGTCTAGCGTTGAAAGTCCGTTACGAGTCACGGGCTGAAAAACGCATGCCGAGCAAATCTAGTCTGCACCGCCTCGAACAACCGACCTGGCATAGCCCTCCTGGCTCTTCTCGATCGGGCCATAACCGGACTTATGCACCACGGCAAGTGCCAGCATGATAGGCCGCGCGCCACAAAGGTTGCATCCGTGCGGCACCTTAACCTAAGATGATTCAAGCAATCAGCCACCACACGCAACTGATGATCCGAACAGAAACGAACAAAATAATCTTCGAGGGCGATCTAAAATCTGAGATCATGCCCGCCATTTCTCGCATCTACCACCTATCGCAGAAGCTTGGCTATCAGGACATTGTTCTCGATTTCTCGGGAGCAACGTATGCTGACGCAACCCTGATGTTGCCCTTGTCGAGCTTTGCAGCCTTCCATCGAAAGCATCACATCGACTTTTCACTGGTCGAGCCCGCCGACGGATACTTGCGACGTTTATTCAAGAATGCGAACTGGGCCCACTTCATCGATCCGACATCTTACGACCTAAATGAAAAGCGACGATTCAACAACCTGCCCGCACTTCAGTTCACGGACGGCGATGCGCAGCACGCCGTCGTTAATAAGGCTATGGAAGTGCTGATGGAGACCATTAAAGTCCAGGAGAGAAAGCAGCTAAAAGCCCTGGAGTGGGCGCTGAACGAGATCACCGATAATGTGTTGAACCATGCCGAGAGCCCGACGGGAGGCATGGTTCAGATTCAATCCTTCCCAACGAATAACACCGTTACTTTCTACGTTGCGGATACGGGACTTGGAATCGCAGCTACTTTGCGTCGAGCGATCCCGAGCATTACAAGTGACACAGACGCGTTGGATCGCGCCATCCGTGAGGGTGTGACGAGGAACCAAGCAACCAACCAAGGGAATGGTTTGTTCGGTACCTTCAAGTGCTGTGAGGTCTCTAATGGAAGGGTTGAGATCATTTCTAATCACGCGCACTTATCATGGCCGGAAAAGACCGGTCTGTCTATTCGACAAGAAAACGTTCCATTTGGAGGCTCTTTCATCGCCGCAACAATTAACTACTCGACAGCGGGATTGTTAGAGAAGGCATTTGTGTTCAGAGGACGAGTACACGAGCCGGCCAACGACTACATTGAAGCGCACTACGAAACTCAGGGAGAAAAACTCATTTTTCGAGTTGCGCAAGAGATTGAGGGCTTCGGTAGTCGCGAGTTTGGTCGCCGGGCGCGCCAAAAGATTGACAATATTCTTGTCGAAAAAGACATTGTGATTGAATTTGATTTCTCCGACATTCCGCTGATCTCGTCTAGTTTTGCTGACGAGGTTTTTGGAAAGCTATTTGTGCAGTTGGGGGCGTTAGAATTCATGAGGCGCTGCACATTTAGAGCAGTCGACCCAACCGTAAAAACTCTGATTGATCGCGCAATCGCACTGCGGATGAAAAGCAACCTGAACGCTGGAGCGTGCTTTGCGGCAGATGTCAGAGATGGGTCATTTTCGACGCAGTCGGGCCGCCTCGCCATGTCCGTAATTCGCCCAAACCTGCCCTGGTGAGCAGGTTTGTTCATGTCCGTTGATCGAGGTAGGCCGGACCTGTCCGCGCCGTATGATCCGACGATACGATCAGCGCTTGGCCGGCTAACCCTCTTCAGGACGGATCGACGACATCCTGCTTGCCTTCAGCCGGAACGGGAGGGCTTCGATGGGTGTCAGCATCAACCTTCATCCCGCGCGAGGTGTGTGATTTCTTGGTAGGGGGCTTACCCAGATCACCAGTTGCTCGCGGTTTCCGCCGTCACGGTGACGCGCCCGCTCGGCACCCTTTCAGCTGGTGACGGTCCAGGGATCGATGATCGTCAGACCGGCAGCTTTGAACGCACGCGTGTCGCGCGATGCCACGGCGAACCCGTGCGCGGCGGCGATCGCAGCGATATAGCCATCGGGTGTGGGGAAGCCTTTTCCGGCCGCTTGCGCCTTGACGGCGAGCTCGGCATAGCGCCGCGCCGCGGCGGTATCGAAGGGCAGGATGCGGGTCGCGAACAGGTCCAGCACGCCGTCGAGCGCAGCTGCCAGCCTGTCCTTGCGCCTGCCGCGCGGAAGCGTCCCGATACCGAACAACAGTTCGGCGATGGTGACACTGGAGAGAAACAGCGTCTCGGCCGCCTGGGCGTCGAGCCAGTCGCGGACCGATGGCTGCGGATCGGGCTTCATCGCCTCGGAAGCCACATTGGTATCGAGCAGGATCATTCGAAGCGCATCGGCTCAGCGGGACGCGCGTCGCGGCCCTGTTCGAGTGCCTCGACATCGGCATTGGTGAGGCCGATCTTCCGGCTCATCTCCGAAAGGGCGGTGCCGAGCCGCAGCCGGCCCTCGGGACGCACGGCTGCCTCCAGAATGGCGCGCATTTCCGCTTCCGCGCTGCGATTGTGCTGCGCCGCGCGGACTTTCAGGGCGCGATGCGCCTCCTCGGAGAGGTTGCGGATGGTGACAGCTGCCATGATGGCGTCCTCCGAAGACTGACTGCAATGCTATCAAATTAGAGTATTTGATAGCATTTTTCAAGAGTCATTGAGCGCTCATTCACCGAACCTCAGCGCTCCAGCTACGGATCATGCGAACTTTTCTCACCGCTCCGCACCGCAATTCGGATAGCCAGTTCGCCTCGTCGAGGATGGCACGGTCAGCTATGCTGACGATCTCAGAAGTATGATGGGGAAGACCATGAAGGATGGGAAGATCGTGAAGGAGTCGCTGATCGCTGCGGCGGAGGATGGAAAGCACTCCTGGCTAAAGGAACTGCTCGCCAAAGGCGCAGACGTGAACGCCAAAAGGGCCAATGGTGTTACGGCGCTGATCATGGCGTCGCAGCAGGGACACTTCGAGGTCGTGCAAACCCTGCTCGCCGCAAAGGCCGCCGTGGATATCAGGGCCGCCAATGGCGCTACGGCTTTGATTCAGGCATCGCTGAACGGCCGGACGGAGGTGGTGAAAGCCTTGGTTGCCGCAAACGCCGACGTGAACACCAGCCAAATCAACGGTGGCACCGCGTTACATGCTGCATCACAGCAGGGCCACCTGGAGGTGGTACGTGCCTTGCTCGCCGCAAACGCCGATGTGAACATCAGGGCTACCAGTGGCGCTACGGCGTTGAGCGAAGCGGTGCAGCGTGGTCACCAGGAGGTGGTGAAGGCGCTGGTCGCTGCAAATGCCGCGGTAAACATCCGGACTGACGACGACGCTGCGACGTTGACCGCTGCTGCGCACCATGGCTACATGGAGGTCGTTCAAGGTTTGCTGGCCGCGAAGGTCGACGTGAACGCCAAGGGAGTCCGGGGCTTCACCGCGTTGATTCTGGCTTCGATGGCAGGCCACGTGGATGTGGTGACGACCCTGCTCGCCGCAAATGCCGACGTAGACGCCAAGGCTGACGATGGCGCCACGGCGCTGATGCTGGCCTCGTGGGGAGGCCACCTCGATCTGGTGCGGACGTTGCTCGCGGCAGATGCCGACGTGAATGCCAGGATGAACGATGGCCACACGGCATTGATGCTTTCATCGCGGGAGGGTCACCCGGACGTGGTGAAGGTATTGGTCACCGCAAACGCCGACGTGAATGCCAAGGCGGCTGATGGCAACACCGCCTTAGTCATAGCCTCGCAGGAGGGGCACCGGGAGGTGGTGCAGATCCTGAGTGCCTTGCGTCCCTCGTCGCGTGGATGGTTCCCCAGGAACTGAATCGTGGCAATCCCCTGCGATGCCCTACTGTCCGCCTTCACGTCCGTGAATACCACCCCCGGCATTGACACAGAATTTCAGGGCCCAACGAGCGTTGGTCCTGGTCACGTCGTGGTTCGGTAAGCGCAACGGCACGCGCATCCGGCGACCTTAATAGTTCAGTTCAGGGTCGTTCGCGCCGTGGTCGGGTTACCTCGGGATGTCCGCAATTCGCCTGAACCGGGCTGGTCAGGCAGGTTTGTTGGGTCTGTTGGTCGGGGCAGGCCGGACGTGTCTGCCATATGGTCTGAAGTAGACTGCATGAGCCAGGCACCTAAAATGGAGCTGGCCGAAAGTCTCACGTCGAGCAAATCTGGTCGGCACCATCTCAGGCAGCCGACGTGGCGCAGCCGTGACGGTCTTCTCGGTCGGCCAATCGACATCATAACGAATTCGCGCACCAGCCGGCTCGGCAGCCAGAACTAGCCTTGTTCGCAATCACATCTTACGATTGATGCCGTGTAGAGCCGAAGTATTTCTCGCGCCCAAGTCGGATGTGGGGCACATACACTGGAAGAAGAGGCCATGAGCGCCAGGCATCTTCGCATGGCGGCCACTATCGCGGTTCTGTTGCCATTCAGTGCGCGAGGACTGGCTTCGCCGAGCAGGGGCGACGAGATCGGCTCGACGTTTCCGGAACACTTCCCGGTGATCAAGAACTTCTATCTCGGCAAGCCGGTGATCGGCTTTGGCTCCGATGTCGGCCCGGCAAGCATCCGCCCGTGATCTTCCTCCATGGCAACAACGATACGCAATACGCGACCGCCTGCAGCCGCTATGGGCACGTTCGGGACTTCGCCAAATTCTTCCTCGACCATGGCTACCATCCGCGCGAACTGTGGGCCGTGGGCTATCAAGGCGACCAGTGCGACCTGACCCAGGACAACACACTGCGTTCCGGCATTTCGCACGCAACCGCAGCAGCCGTGCCGATCCTGCGCCAATTCGTGCAGGCGGTCCTGGGCTTCACTGGCGCGAAGCGCATCGACATTGTCGCCCACAGCCTCGGTGTTGTCGTGGCACGCGAATGGATGCTGCAGGACAATGCCTATGACAGGGTGCGCGCGCTTGTCGCCATCGACGGCCCCAATCACGGTATCGTCGACTGCTCACCCCTCCCGACCAACATCTTCCAGTTGCCAAGCGGCGGTGGTTTCACGCCAAACAGCGCGGTCTGCGACGAGTTGGGTTCGGATGACACTCAATTGCTCGGGGTGCTCAACGCCGCGGGTGAGATACCGCCTCCGACGCGTTATCTGGTGATCCGCAACAAGCCTGGAACGCCGGACTTCGTCTATAACAGCCTGCCCGATGGCGCCTTGTGCGCGTGCAGCTTCCCCACCCTGGACCGCGATGGCAAACCGCATGATTTCAGCGCCAGCCCCGGCCTCGCAGGTGCCGAGACCATCGACCTCGAAGGCCAGGGGCAATTCGACGACGTCCTCAACACTGCCCATCTCGGAATTCTGAATTCTCCGGACACGCGCGCCGCCGTGCTGCGTTTTCTGACTGCGTTGCCAGACCAGGAGCGTCCAAGATAAGTGCTGTCATCGAAGGCTGCTGCGGCCTTCGCCCATGCCCCGTGCCGGGCGACCTCCAAAATCGAAGCTAGCGCATGATCCGGAAAAGTGTGAGGCGGTTTTCCGAAAAGATCATGCTCAATCAAAAGCCTAGAGCACGACGGTGATTCAACCTAATCTCGGCGCGCACTAGCGACTCGCTCGCACAATGAAGCCGGCGATGGTCAGATACAGGCCGATGACGAGCGAAGGCACGAGATAGAGATCGAAATAGGCGCCGTAACCCGTCTGCCCATAGATCTGCGTCAGCGTTTCCGGCGACACCACCAGCAGGAACAGCCCCTTCAGCCATCCGACCAGCGTGACGACCACGGGCAGCACGCCGCCGGCCCACACATTATGGCTAAGCACCATCGCGAGCCCGACGAGGCTGGTGACGCCATAGATCAGCATGGCCGGCTGGTTGGTGACGGCAGCCTCGACCAGCGCATTGCCACGAACGAACAGCACCGCAATGATCAGGATGGTGAAGAGACCGAGAAGCCGCGCGAGGAAAATTGTGAGCTGGGACATGGCTGGCTCCCGCCGTGCTGCAATCGGCGCGGTGGAGACTATCACCCGGCCGGCGCAGCTGCGCAAGCAATACGCCGCGAGCCCCGCGAAACCCGTTTACACGCTCGCCCGCTGCGGCGGGCCGTCGGGCGGGATGGTGCGGACAAAGCTCGGGCGCGCGGCGTGGGTCGCATAATAGCGGCCGAGATTTGTGTTCTCATCGAACGCGCTGGCGGCTTCTGGTAATTGCCGGACATAGAAGAGAATTGGCAGCAGATTGATGTCAGCGAACGTGAACTGGTGGCCGACCAGATAGCCGGTCTTGGCCACCGCCGTCTCGAGCAACGCGAGCTGCGACCGGACCGCCGGCAGCACCGCGTCGATGACCGCGCGGTCGGGCTTGCCATCGGCGGTTCTTGAGAAGGCGTAAGCAAGGAGATAGCCGCGCACCAGGGTCGGATCCATCACCGTGTTGATGAGCGAGACCCATTGCTCGGTGCGCGCGAGGGCCTGCGGATCAGACGGAATCAGCTGCGGCCCAGGAAAGACGCGGTCGAGATAGGTCGCGATCGCCTTGGATTCGCAGAGCACAAAATCGCCGTGGCGCAGCACTGGCATCTTTCCAAACGGATGGATGGCCCGGAGTTCGGGCGCGCCGAGCAATGCCTCGGTCAGCACATGATCGATGCCCTTCTCCTCGCAGACCATGCGCACGGCGCGGGTGTAGCTCGACCGAAGCGAGCCGATGATTTCCGGCTTTGCCATGGGCACGTCTCCAGACATTATCGGCTTGCGATGGCCACGATGCGATCGAGACTGGCCCACCAGCCGAGATGATGATTGTCGCAGGCCTGTTGGTTTTCGAACTGCTGCTGCACCAGCAGGAGGCGGGTGCCACCTGGCGCGGCGTCGAACGTCACGACGACCTCGGTTTCATGGCCGCGCGTCCCGGCCGTGTCTTCCCAGGCCCAGGTCAGGACCAGACGGTGCGGCGGCTCGACGATGCGGTAGACGCCACTGGCAGCCATCCAGCAATCGGCGCCGCGCAGGATGATGCGCCAGCGGCCGCCGGGCCTGACGTCGAGGACATCGATGCGCGCCTCGGTGCCGTCCGGCGCCCACCATTTGACGAGTTGCGCGGGCTCGGTGAACAACTTGAACAACAGCTCGGGCGGCGAGGCGATCAACCGCTCCAGCCGTAGCGTCGTCTCGTGCGCGTCGCTCATGACGTCCTCCGCTTCGGCGTCTCGGCGGCCGCCAGCGCCTCCAGCCGGTCGAGGGCGGCGGTCCAGTGCCGCCGCTGCCGCGACAGCCAGCTCTCGACCGGCGCAAGCGCCTCGGCGCGCACGCGCACCAAACGCCATTGCCGCTCAATCCTGCGCTCGATCAAACCGGCGCGCTCCAGCACCT
Organism: Bradyrhizobium sp.; assembly: GCF_049581145.1. GTDB lineage: Bacteria > Pseudomonadota > Alphaproteobacteria > Rhizobiales > Xanthobacteraceae > Bradyrhizobium. The sequence goes on along the minus strand of NZ_JBAURI010000818.1, from coordinate 43 downwards.
GCAGATGCCGCGTGATGGCGGGCCCACTGACGGCAAACGGCGC
>NZ_JBAURI010000817.1:0-2973 GCF_049581145.1 Bradyrhizobium sp. | reverse complement strand
TCGACGTCGACGAGGAGCATTCCGGCGTTGTGGTGCAGAAGATGAGCGAGCGCAAGGCCGAGATGATCGAGATGCGCCCCTCCGGCGGCAACCGCCTGCGGCTGGTGTTCTACGCGCCGACCCGCGGGCTGATCGGCTACCAGGGCGAACTGCTCACCGATACCCGCGGCACCGCGATCATGAACCGCCTGTTCCACGGTTACGCGCCCTACAAGGGCGAGATCCAGGGCCGCCGCAACGGCGTTCTGATCTCCAACGACCAGGGCGACGCCGTGGCCTATGCGATGTTCAAGCTGGAGGACCGCGGCCCGATGATGATCGAGCCGGGCTGCAAGGTCTACAAGGGCATGATCGTCGGCGAGCATACCCGCGACAACGATCTCGAGATCAACGTGCTCAAGGGCAAGCAGCTCACCAACATCCGCACCACCTCGAAGGACGAGGCGGTGCGGCTGACGCCGCCGATCCGGATGACGCTGGAAAAGGCGCTGGCCTATATCGAGGACGACGAACTCGTCGAGGTGACGCCGAAATCGATCCGCCTGCGCAAGAAGCACCTCGACCCCAACGAGCGCAAGCGCGCCGAGAAGACGAAAGAAGCGGTGGCATAACGCGGTAAGATCGGGCAGATCGCGACATGGCCGGGCTTGTCCCGGCCATCCACGTCTTGGACGCTATGAAGGAAAGACGTTGGACGCCCCGGACAAGCCTCGACAAGCCCGGGCATGACGACAAGACGGACGGCACGATGTCCCTCCCCTCCTCCATCGACGTCGCCATCATCGGCGCGGGTGCCGCGGGCCTCGGCGCGGCGCATGCGCTGAAGGACTCCGGCCTGTCCTTCATCGTGCTGGAGGCGCGCGACCGCGTCGGCGGGCGCGGCACCACCGTGCAGGCCGCGCCGGATGTGATCTTCGACGTCGGTTGCGGCTGGCTGCATTCGGCCGACAAGAACTCCTTCGTCAAGATCGCCGGGCAGCTGAATTTCGACGTCGACAAGGCGCTGCCGCCGTGGCGCGAACGCGCCTATGGCAAGGCGTTTCCGCAAGGCGAGCGCGATGATTTCATCCGCGCGCTTGATGCTTTCTACATGCGGGCCGAAGCGGCCGCGGCAAGCGGCCGTGACAGTCCGGCCGATCGCTATCTCGAACCCGGCAACCGCTGGAACCCGATGATCGATGCGATCTCGACCTATGTGAACGGCTGCGAGCTCGACCAGGTTTCCATTCTCGACATGGACGCCTATGAGGACACCAACATCAATTGGCGGGTCCGATGCGGTTATGGCGCGCTGATGACCGCCTATGGCGCGGCGTTGCCGCTGGCGCTGAACTGCCAGGTCACGCTGATTGATCATTCCGGTCAACGCCTGCGCATCGAGAGCTCGCAAGGCACGCTCTCTGCCGGCAAGGCCGTAATCACCGTGCCGACCAGTCTGATCGCGCAGCAAGCGCTCCGCTTTCACCCCGCGCTCCCGGCGAAGGTCGAGGCCGCGGCCGGCCTGCCGCTCGGGCTTGCCGACAAGGTGATGCTGGCGCTCGATGACCCCGGCGATCTGCCGAGCGATGGCAATCTGCGTGGCGCGACCATGCGCACCGAGATGGGCACCTATCATCTGCGTCCGTTCGGCCAGCCCTGCATCGAAGGTTTTTTCGGCGGAAGGTTCGCGCAAACCCTCGAGGACGAAGGGGATGGTGCCATCGCCGCCCACAGCATCGACGAGATCGCAGGCTTCCTCGGTAACGATTTTCGGCGCAAGCTGAAGCCACTGCAGGAATCGCGCTGGGCGCACGATCCCTTCGCGCGCGGCTCCTATTCGCACGCGCTGCCCGGCCACGCCGACAAGCGCGCCGTGCTCGCCGCCCCCGTCAACAACCGGCTGTTCTTCGCCGGCGAAGCCACCTCGCCGAATTTTTTCTCGACCGCGCATGGCGCGCGGGATTCTGGAGAGCGCGCGGCGAAGGAAGTGCTGGCTTCAGATGCGAAACGCTGATTGCGTCTCCACACTCGGTCATTCCGGGGCTGGAAGCGAACCCGGAATGATGCGGGGCGCGTCATTCCATCACCCGCGCCCGCATCGCCGCATCCGGCACGAAGCATTCGTCGTATTTCCCAAAAATCCGATAGCGATTGCGCGCGACGAGACCATAGACCGCGTCCCGCAACGGCCTCGGCACGATGAAGAACATCCGCGTCCAGCCCCAGCCGGGCAGCAGCGACAGCACCGTGAGCGCGCCGCCGGATCTCTTGTAGGCAACGCCGCCATGAATCACGGCGTTGGTGTCGGGGTCATCGGGGTCGATGCCAAAGGTCCGCGACAGCCGCGTACCGTAGGGCGACTGGATCGCGGTGAAGCGAAACCGCGCAGCAACATCGCGCGCGGCGATGAAGCGCACCCAGCGCGAGCAGAACACGCAGACGCCGTCATAGAGGATCACATCGTCGTCCGGCCAGTCACTCAACGGTGTGCTCATCGGTGGTTCGGAACCAACGGCGGATCGAGATGTTGGCACCGAAATACAGCGTCATCGCGTCCTCATCACGGGTGGATGCTTCGCCTTCAGCGCGCCCGCAAGCTCAGGTCCGGCCAATGCAACGCCGGCCGCGGTCTCGACCAGCCAATGCCCCTCCTGGCCTACCGCCGCAAGTTCATGGAAATCGGCCTCGCCACCGCCCTTGCGGAACGCGTCGGCGAGCTGCCGCGAGAAATCGGCCGGAAAATAGCTGTCGTTGGCCGCGACCAGCCAGGTCACCGGCATGCGCGCGCCACGGCCGAATGTGGCGGCTGCGGCCAATAGCGCCTGTGGCGCGCAAATTCGACCGGGGGTGTCGTCGGCATGCCCGCCGCGCCCCGGCGAGAACGCGATGATGGCCGAGACCAGGCTCGGATCTTCGCCAGCCAGCGCCAGCGCGCCCCAGCCGCCGGCCGAGTGCCCGATGATGACGGCGCCGCCCGCCCGGACAAAACGCTGC
>NZ_JBAURI010000816.1:0-5503 GCF_049581145.1 Bradyrhizobium sp. | reverse complement strand
CCTGTATGTTGATATCCAGGAACGAGGTACCCTGGCTGATCTGAAACAGGTTGTCGGAGTATCCGACGGGTAGCTCATCAACAAAAAACGAAGCCATCGCCGGACCAGATGCCAGCGAAGCAATCATCAAGGCTGCAATCTTGCTCAGGAGTTTGCCGTGCCGCACCATGACTCTCTCCATACTTGATACTCGCCTCTGGATTGTGCCGTTCCCGGGGACCAATTGCAATGGTCTCAGCGCAGCTGTGTTCCACGCTTAAGCATAGGGTAAACGCAGGAACTTGGCGGAGGCACCTCACGGTGAGGAACGTCCGGCCGGTTCCACTGCTCGCAGACACAACTTCAGATCCGATCCGAATAGGACCTCGAATTCACGCCGCCGTCAGTCGCCCCCGCCAGAGCCGCGGCGCCAGCGGACGGCTCTGGAACCATCGACTTGCTCTCGACGGTGAATGCTTTGCGGCGCGCGTCGTAAAATTCAAGCACGCGTTTTGCCGTTCGAGTTTCGAGCCGTTCGAAGTTTTCGCGCTCTCGATCAAGGTCCGTCGCGGACATCCTTCGGTCGGCTGCCCTCATCAACAGGAGGGACCTGACCGTCGGCCAAGAGCAGCCTGCGGCCTTTGCGATAATTTCCACCATGCCGGGATTCTCGCCGAGTATCGCCCGTTCGGCCATCTCGATCGGACAGCGCGCAAGGATCGACAACGCGATCACCGCGTGTTCAAAATTCTGCACGCGAGCCGCCGCATGAACGTTGGCTTCTCCAAGTTCCTTCCAGTATTTGAGCCGCCTGACCTTTTGCTTTGCCTTGGCGTGTTCCCGAGACGCATTGCGGATCTCTAGATTGATGTTGTCTATCACTTCCGTCACCGCGCCCTGCACGGCATCGGCAAATTGCGGGTTTGCTGCGAGGATCTTGCTGCACACAGAAGCGGAGGCGGTTTCAAGGAGCTTCAAAAAGTGATATCGAGGAATGTCGGGCCTCGCTCCGACGTGGAGCGCAAGCTCGGCGTCATTGCCGGATCGCGCGACGAGTTCGCGAAAGCTGCGGTCCGAAATGCGGGCACCTGCATTTTTAGCAACAGCATGCACAACAATCGGCCCGCCGCGATCAATCAGTATCTGAGTGACCGCCTCGCTAATTGTTTGACGCTGCGCAATTGCGTGAAGATGTTCCTGACTTTGAGTACTTGCACTGAGGACGAGATCTGACTCGCTAAGTGCGGTCGAGTGAGTGAGAATCGGACCCGCAACAGCGATCGCGTCGTCGCGGGAAAATGCTCGAACCAACGTTGCCGGCGCATTCGGGTCGATTGCGACGTGGTGCGCGAGCTTGATGCGGGTCCTCAATTCGATCACCTCGAGAAGCGTCTTGAATATCTCGTCGAATAGCTCGATCTGTTGTCTGGTATAGTGGCCAGAGCCTGCGACAAACAAATCGGTGATGCGCGTGAGCGCTCTCAATTGCCGCTTCGTGGGTCCAGACACAACTGTGTTCTGGATTTCGTCGATGAGTGAAGAAAATGTTGTTGCCATGGCTGTCGGCTTGTGGGGCATGTCAGGTTGGAAAGCGACAATCGCTTGATACCGACTGGGCATGAAAATGAATTGCTTCTGTTGTCTCACAGACAATTCAAATTGTCATGAATCGGGGGGCAAATCAGTCACTTTTCGTCGCATATGCGCCCTTCGCGGGCTTTGGTGACAATTCGAATGATGGCGAAAGGGCGCTTTGGCCGATCACCGGTTGACGGCCGACCTGCGGCGCGACTGGCTCTTGATCGGGAGGTGCGCGTCCTTTCCGGCCGCAGATGAAGACCTTGAACTTGATTCGCTCGCGCCAATCGGCCTATACCCGAGGCCGTATTTCGCCCGGGAGCAGCCATGGACGCGGTCGGCGCCGAGAGATCGAGCGGGAACAGACTTTCGTACGCCGGGCCGTCGGCCGGCAAGCCGTCCGCGGCCAAAGCCTGGCTCAAGGCCATCGAATTGACATCCCGCATCGAGGCCAATCCGAGAAAATTGTTCGCCGATGTCGTGGCGGAGTGGGCGGAGCAACAGCCCGACCACGCAGCGCTGATATCGGAGTGCGAAACCTTCGATTATCGCGCGCTCGCCGATCGCATCAATCGCTATGCCCGCTGGGCGCTCAAGTCAGGCGTCTCCGCCGGCAGCACGGTCTGCCTGCTGATGCCGAGCCGGCCGGACTATATCGCGGCATGGCTTGGCATCACGCGCGTCGGTGGCGTCGTGGCGCTGATCAACACCAGGCTGGTCGGCTCCTCGCTGGCCCATTGCATCAACCTCGCCAACGCCGATCACGTCATCGTCGCGGCCGAGTTCGAAGATGCTTTCGAAGGCGCCCACGCGCAGCTCACACGCGCCGCAAAAATCTGGCGGCATGGTGGTGTGCGCCGCGATGCCAGCCTCGAAGCGGCGCTCGATGAGCTGGACGGCTGTCCACTGTCGCCGACCGAACGGCGCGAGGTGATGATCGGCGACCGAGCGCTGTTGATCTACACCTCGGGAACAACGGGACTGCCGAAGGCCGCCAGCATCAGCCACCGCCGTATTCTGAACTGGGGCGGCTGGTTTGCGGGGCTCATGGACGCCGGCCCTGACGATCGGCTCTATGATTGCCTGCCGGTGTATCACTCCGTCGGCGGCATCGTGGCGCCTTGCAGCATGCTGGGCGCGGGCGGTTCGGTGGTGCTCAAGGACAGATTTTCCGCGAGCAGTTTCTGGCAGGATATCGTGCGTTTCGACTGCACGCTGTTTCAATATATCGGCGAGCTCTGCCGTTATCTGTTGAAGGCGCCGGCGTCCGAAGACGACACCAGGCACCGGTTGCGGATGGCCTGCGGCAACGGATTGCGCGGCGATATCTGGGAGGCCTTTCGGGCGCGCTTCGCCATTCCGAGAATCCTGGAGTTCTATGCCGCGACCGAGGGCAATTTCTCGCTGTTCAATGTCGAGGGCAAGGTCGGGGCGATCGGCCGGATTCCGCCGCTGTTGGCGCATCGCTTTCCAGCGGCGATCGTGCGCACCGACGCGGAGCGTGGGTTTCCGCTTCGCGGGGAAGACGGGCTCTGCATCGCCTGCGCCCGCGGCGAGATCGGTGAAGCCGTCGGCCGGATCGGGACTGCGGACGCGGGCGGCGGCCGTTTCGAGGGCTATACCGACACGGCCGAAACCGAGAAGAAGATTTTGCGCAACGTGTTCGAGACGGGCGATGCCTGGTTTCGGACCGGTGACCTGATGCAGCTCGACGAGCAGGGGTTTTTCCACTTCATCGATCGCCTCGGCGATACCTTCCGCTGGAAGGGCGAGAATGTCGCAACCAGCGAGGTCAACGAAGCGATCCTGGATTGTCCGGCGGTACGCGACGCCACGACCTATGGCGTGACCGTTGCCGGCAATGACGGCCGCGCCGGCATGGCGGCGATCGTCGTCAGCGAGGATTTCGATTTCGAGACCTTTGCCGATCATCTGGCCGACCGGCTGCCTGCTTACGCGCATCCGCTGTTCGTTCGGATCAGCGCGGCGATCGACGCCACCGAAACCTTCAAGCAGAAGAAGCAGCAGCTGATCCGCGACGGCTTCGATCCCGATATCGTAGCCGATCCGCTGTTCTTGCATGATCCGCAATCCGGCGAGTACCGCTCGTTGGATAGGACCGTCTATGCGCAGATCATGCAAGGCTCGGTCCGGCTATAATGGGCGCCGGCTGCGATGCGTTGCGCGTCATCAGTAGCCTGACGCCCTAATCGGGCGTCCGTGAAGAACGGCCTGTTTAGACTTGGACGGATTAGAGCACACAGGAGAGCGCGGAGAAATGGACGCCACAAAACCTTGAGCCAGCGGACCAGGCTAACTGCTGGATCGATCGGGAGCTCATGCGACAAAGGGATGCTTCATCTTCGTCGGCACCATAGTCCGCAAGGCGGTCGACGCGGAAACCGAATCAGGCTGGTGGCAACACCCATCAGCCTATGGTCTCGATTCGGAGTAAATATTGCCCTGCAGATCGAGGATAATGGCGACAGGCCTGCCGTCCTTCACGGTTGCTTTGCCTCGCCAAATTCCGTGATTGTCCTTTTTCAACCCCGAGATATTTGAATAGCCCTTTGCTTCAATGCGCGAGGTCGCTTCCTGCTCGTTGAGGCTGTCGGCGCCGAACAGCAACGCGACCTTCCGATGTGCCATATCGGAGAATTCGATCGGGGGGATTGCAGAATATGACAGATACAGATTGCCGGAGTAACAAGGGCTTGTCGGATTGATCGACGAATAGCAAGGACTAATCGCGCTGGTCGGAAATGCCGAGGGTAGGGTTGGCATGGTCGCATAGGCAGATGGTCGAGTCGATTGCGTCTGTGCAAATGCAAGTCCAGTGATCGACGTGGCGACTGCCACTGTAGCAAGGAGTCGCATGGTCACTCCTATTTTGAATCAGCTTCATGCCGCCGCCGCATCGTCTGATGTAAATAGTCGTGCCCAACAAGAGTTCCAGGCTTGGGCAGCCCGAACCGAAGGCGTGACGCTGGCTGGCGCGGTAGCCGGCCATTGCTGAGCGCTGACCACGAGGGTGACAAGCTGACCTGGCATTTAAGGACGCCGCGCCGAAAGGCCTGGCTGCCTTTGATAATTTCGCCGAACCGTTGCCGCTCGTGAAGGCTCGCGCATTCCGTGTCGTCGATTTCGCCGCCTCGATGGCCTTCTGGTTGGCGGTGGAGCGATCGTCGCTTCTGGCCATATTTTTTGATGTTTTCGCTTTGCGCATTTTTCTGCGCGATCTGGCCCATTTTTAGCTCGGCATGATTGGCTTCTATCGCGTTTTGCAAGAAGGCCTTGCTTGACGATTCGGCTGCGTAGGCGCTCTAAGCAATGGGACCACGGCGACGAAAATGATACGCGGAAGGAGAGTCTTTGTAGCGAATGCGGGCTTCAACCGAAAGCCTCACAACTGACTCAAATCCAGTGGCCGCGGCCATGCGATCGCGGATGATGGGCCGGCAGCGAGCTTATCGATGGCAGGCAGGCGGCGCTGTGGAAGCAGGCTGCCGGCTGTATGCGCATCGTAAAGCTGATGGCCGGACACGAGATGCGCTGGGCTACATGCAGATTCCGGACGTCGGAACGACCGCGTTCGAATTCGACACATGCATCCCGTCCGGCTTCCTTAATGTAGCGTGCCAAAGATGTCGGCGGCTGCAACGCTGCGATGGGTATTGCCTATCGCCGCCTCAATCTGTTCTTCAACTCTAAGGGTTCGTAAATAAATGACTTAGTCACTTTCTGACACGCTTCTCGTTGGGAGCGATGGTGTAGTTCCATTCCCCATGAAAGTCATGAGGAAATATGAAGTGGACCCCAGAAATAGGACCAGATGTTAAGGTGTGAAGCGTCCTGCTCTGTCTCAACCGATGGAGCCCGGATATGACGAAGTCACGCAAGAAGTTCGATGCCGCATTCAAGGCCAAGATTGCCCTGGAGGCGCTCC
>NZ_JBAURI010000815.1:0-3773 GCF_049581145.1 Bradyrhizobium sp. | reverse complement strand
ATTCGCTACTACGGCTTGATTCAGCCCGCGCCGGATGGGGGCGAATTGGCCGGTCGTCGCTACGTCCACGAGTTTGACACCATGACCGGATGTACGCGCGGCTGGCATGAGATCGTCGATCGGGCTGGCAATGTCCGGCAAATTCGTCCCGAGCGGACCGATGGGATAACCAGGCGCTATCAATTCGACAGCAATGGTCGGTACAGGGGGAACTGGTAGATGCACGTCGATCTTCAAATGGTGCGCCGGGTATTCGAGGATGTCCTGAGCGGCACCCTGTCGCGAGAGCAGGCGGACCGTTGGGCCTACACGGTGGTGCAGCAGGAGGAGGCGGGCGTCGCGACGTATTCGCCGTCGTTTGAAAGAGACTACATCTGGGCGGGCGTGATGTATCTCTACGGGATCGACACCATGAAGGCTCCGGGCGAATACCTTCACTCCGACGACGATATCCGCACGGCGATGAACGCCAAGCTTGGCGAGGTTGCCGATAGGGAGCCATTGATTCCGCTGCGCGCCGTCGACCTGTGGCCGTCGCAGCGTTTGGCCCGCAAGCTTCGTTGAGCGCGACAGCCGCGCTCGGTCGCGGCCCTTGACTTCGCTTGTCAGGTTCTCTTGTCGGGCTCCCTGATCACGTTCTCTTGGCGCGGTCCTTGTCGTTCTGCGTCTTGATCGATTCCTTCGCCTTGGCCCAGTCGTCGTCGCTCCAGTCGCGCAACTGGTAGAAATTGCCGCCCATCGCCAGCGCCTGGCCGCCGTCCATCGCGATGGTTTCGCCGTTGATCCAGTCGCAGCCGCCCGAAATCAGGAACACCGCGAGATTCTGCAATTCCTCCATGGTGCCGACCCGGCCCATCGGGTTCATCGCCCTGGTGCGGGCGCCGGCTTCGTCGCCGGGCTTGATGCGCTTGCTCATGCCTTCGGTCGGGATTTCGCCGGGCGCGATGGTGTTGAGCCGGATGCCGTGACGTCCCCATTCGGTCGCGAGCGACATGGTCATGGCGTGCACCGCCGACTTGCTCATCGCCGAGGGCACGACATAGGGTGAGCCGTTGCGCACCCAGGTCACGGTGATCGACACGACATTGCCGCGCAGCCCGCCTGCGATCCAGCGCCGCCCCACCGCGTGGGTGACATAGAACGTGCCATGCATGACGATGTTGGCGACCGCATCGAAGCCGCGCGGGCTCAGGTCTTCGGTGCGCGAGATGAAATTGCCGGCCGCGTTGTTGATGAGGTCGGTGAGCGGACCCTCGCGGAAGATGTTCTCGACCATCTCGTCGACGGCCTGCGCGTTCCGGATATCGAGGCCGTGGCTCATCACGTGGCCGCCATACTGGTCCATCAGCTCGATCGCGGTCTCGTCGCACACGATCTTGCGGCGGCCGCAGATATGGACCTCCGCACCCAGTTGCAGGAAGCGTGCGGCCATCGACCTGCCAAGCCCAGTGCCGCCTCCGGTCACCAGGATGCGTCGGCCGGCGAGAAGCTGCTCGTTGAACATCGTTCCACCCAAACGGATTGTCTGTTAATTGGTCGATTGACTAAATCGCTACCGCGGCTTTCTGTAAAGCCGCAAGACAAAAAGAGCCTGAGGAGAACTCTCATGGAACAGCGCGTTTCGATCTCGGTTTCGGAAGGCGTCGCCGACGTCCGCCTGGTCAGGGCGGACAAGATGAACGCGCTGGACATGGCGATGTTCGAGGCGCTGGTCGCCGCGACCGAGCGGCTTCGCGGCGAGAAGGGCGTGCGCGCGGTCGTGTTGTCCGGGGAGGGGCGGGCGTTCTGCGCCGGCCTTGACATGGGCCGGTTCGCCGCGATGAAGGACAGCGGCGGTGCGGGCATTCCTGGCGGCCAGGAGCGTGACCTCACGGTCCGTACCCATGGAATGGCGAATTTCGCGCAGCAGGCGGTATGGGGCTGGCGGCAGCTGCCAATGCCGGTGATTGCCGCGATCCAGGGCGTGGCGTTCGGCGGCGGTTTTCAGCTCGCGCTCGGCGCCGACATGCGTTTCCTTACCCCCGATGCGCGGATGTCGATCATGGAAATCAAATGGGGATTGGTGCCCGACATGGCGGGGACGCCGATCCTTGCTGGTCTGGTGCGCGACGATATCCTGCGCGAACTGACCTATACGGGCCGGATTTTCTCCGCCCAGGAGGCGCTCTCTTACGGCCTCGCCACCAGGATCTGCGGCGACCCCCGCGCCGCCGCTTTCGAGGTCGCGCGCGAGATCGCGGGCAAGAGTCCGGATGCGATCCGCGCCGCCAAGCGCATGATCAACAAGCTCTACGCCGATCCGGCGCCGGCGCTTCTGGCCGAATCCGTCGAGCAGCAGAAGCTGATCGGCAGCCCCAACCAGGCCGAAGCGGTCAGCGCCAACATCGACAAGCGCGCCCCGCGCTTCACCGACGTTTGAGGAAAGTCCCTGTGATTCCGGGGAGCGCGAACCCGGCATCCTGGGATTGCCCGATGCGCTACGGCGCATCTGGGGCTCGTGCTGGCAGTCGATCGCCTCTTTCTTCATCTTGCGCGGCGATAAAAAAGTTGCACACTGCTTGGCTGCCGGGCTGCTGCTGGAGAGCTGTACCATGTCCCCCCAGACCATGCCTTCCGATGCCGAGTTTCGCGCCAACCGTGTCGACGACGCGCAAGCGCTGGAAGAGGACACCAGGCTCAGGAACGACATCAGGCTGCTCGGGCGGATCCTCGGCGATACCGTGCGCGATCAGGAGGGGGCCGACGTGTTCGACCTGGTCGAACGCATCCGTCAGACCTCGATTCGCTTCCATCGCGACGAGGACCGGCTGGCGCGGCGCGAACTTGAATCCATTCTCGACAGCTTGTCGATCTCCGAGACCGTGCGCATCGTGCGCGCCTTCAGCTATTTCTCCCACCTCGCCAATATCGCTGAAGACCAGAACATCATCCGCCGGATGCGAACCGGCAATGCCGCCAACGGCACACCGCGGTTGGGCGCTCTGGCCGAGACGGTGTCGCAAGCGCAGGCCGCGGGCTTCAGCGCGGCGGATCTGCGCGCCTTTTTCAAGGAGGCGCTGGTCAGTCCGGTGCTGACGGCCCATCCGACCGAGGTCCGGCGCAAGAGCACGATGGACCGCGAAATGGAGGTCGCCGCGCTGCTCGAGCGCCGCGAACGGGTGCAGTTCACGCCGGACGAGGCCGAGGCGAACGACGAGGCGTTGCGTCGCGCGGTGCAGACCCTGTGGCAGACCAATCTGTTGCGCCGGACCAAGCTGACCGTGCTCGACGAAGTCGACAACGGCCTGTCGTTTTATGACTATACCTTCCTGCATGAGGTGCCGCGGTTGATCTGCGCGCTGGAGGACCGGCTCAACGAGGGTGAGGAGGCCGCGGACAGCGTCGCGTCCTTCCTGCGGATGGGAAGCTGGATCGGGGGCGATCGCGACGGCAATCCCTTCGTCACCGCCGACGTGATGCGCGGCACCTTGCGGCAGCAGTCCAGCCTCGTGCTGCATTTCTATCTGGAGCAATTGCATCTGTTGGGCGGCGAGCTGTCGATCGCGGCGCATCTGGCCGATATTTCGGAGGAGTTGCGCGTGCTGGCCGAGCATTCGCCCGACACCTCGCCGCATCGGAGCGGCGAGCCGTACCGGCTTGCGGTGTCCGGCATCTTTGCCCGCCTCGCGGCGACCGCGCAACGGCTCGACGTCGAGATCATACGCCGGCCGGTCGCGGCGGCCGCGCCCTATGCCAGCGTCGCGGAATTGCAGGCCGATCTCGACGTGCTCGAC
>NZ_JBAURI010000814.1:0-2137 GCF_049581145.1 Bradyrhizobium sp. | reverse complement strand
TCGCTGCACGACTACGTGCGCAGGACCGATCTCAGCTTCGATGAATGGCAATATGCGATCGATTTCCTGACCCGCGTCGGCCAGAAGTGCACCCCCATCCGGCAGGAGTTCATCCTGCTGTCCGACGTGCTCGGGGTCTCGATGCTGGTCGATGCGGTGAACCATCGCGAGCGCGACGGCGCGACCGAGACCACCGTGCTCGGTCCGTTCTATGTCGGCGAGCACAAGCAGATGCCGCACGGCGCCGACATCTCGGCGAATCTCAGTGGCGAGAAGATGTTCGTGCAGAGCCGCGTCACCGACCTCGACGGCAAGGCGCTCGGCGGCGTCTCCGTGGATGTCTGGCATGCCGACGATGACGGCTTCTACGATTCGCAAAAGCCGTCCTACGCGACGCAGGGGCCGTCGTCGCGGGCGCGCTTCGTCACCGATGCCGATGGAAGGTTTAATTTCCGCACCATTCTCCCCTGCAGCTATCCGATCCCGACCGACGGTCCGGTCGGCGAGATGATCCTGCAAACGCGCCGTCACCCGATGCGGCCGGCGCATGTGCATTTCCTGGTCAACGCCCCCGGCTACGAGCCGCTGATCACCCATGTCTTCGTTGACGGCGACAAATACCTCGATTCCGACGTGGTATTCGGCGTCAAGGATGAACTGGTCGCGAAGGTCGAGAAGCGCAGCGATCCCGTGATGCCCGACGGCAGGCCGGCGGCCGCGCCGTGGCACCTCATGACCTATGAATTCCACATGAAGCCGGGCGAGGGCGCGGCGCCCAAGCCGATGGCTGCGAAAGCCGCGGAAGACGCCTAGCGTACTCCGCATCCAGGCTGCCCATTCTTTGTGCGGCGCACAAGGAATGGGCGAATCGCAAATTTTGAATGCGAACAAGCCGCTGTAAACGTTTCGGGCAATATCATAAGCGCTTGTTCTGATTGAAATACTTTGGTGCGTCGGCTTGGCACGAAGCTTGAATGACCGAGCGCCAGACGCCACCGAAGCCGTCACCCCAAACCCTCATCTGAATTTTGACACCGCCTGACTGGGGCTTCCCCAGAGCACGCTTCTATGGCTGTGCGCGATCGAAAGGAATTTCTCGAATGAGCGAGCAGAACCCGACCTGGATTTCGGAATGGCATCCGGAGGACGAGACGTTCTGGAACAACAAGGGCAAGGCCATCGCCCGCCGCAATCTGATCTGGTCGATCATCGCCGAGCATGTCGGATTTTCGGTCTGGCTGATCTGGAGCATCGTGGCGACCAAGCTGCCACAGGCGGGCTTCCACTACTCCACCGACGAGCTGTTCCAACTGGTAGCGCTGCCCGGGCTGATCGGCTCGCTGATGCGCTTTCCCTATACCTTCGCGGTGACGACCTTCGGTGGCCGCAACTGGACCATCTTCTCGGCCTCGGTCCTGTTCATCCCGACGCTGGCGCTGGCCTATTTCGTCAGCCAGCCCGACACGCCATTCTGGCTGATGCTCCTGGTTGCCGCGACTGCCGGCCTCGGCGGCGGCAATTTTGCCTCCAGCATGACCAACATTTCGTTCTTCTATCCGGACCGCATGAAGGGCTGGGCGCTTGGCTTGAACGCGGCCGGCGGCAATATCGGCGTCTCCAGCGTGCAGTTGCTGACGCCGATCCTGATGGGGCTCGGCATCTTCAATTTGTATCAGGCGACCCCGGTCAGCGGCGTCTATCTGCAGAACGCCGGCCTGATGTGGGTGTTGCCGATCGCGATCGCGGTGTTCGGCGCCATCTTCTTCATGAACAACCTGACCTCGGCGAAGGCCTCGTTCAAGGACAAGCTGGCGATCATCAAGCGCAAGCACACCTGGATCATGTCGTTCATCTATGTCGGGACCTTCGGTTCTTTCATCGGCTACTCGGCGGCATTCCCGCTCTTGATCAAGACGCAATTTCCGGCGGTCACGATCGCGATCGCGTTCTTAGGTCCGCTGGTCGGCTCGCTCGCGCGGCCGCTCGGCGGCCTGATCGCCGATCGCATCGGCGGCGCCATCTGAAGTGGACCCCAAACCCGGGACCAGGGATCGGCGAAGTTAAGGTGTAATCGCGCCTGCCTTTGTCCTTCAAATCAAGCAGCTTCCTGCTGCTGCTTTTGCGTCCACTGTGGGTA
>NZ_JBAURI010000813.1:0-20971 GCF_049581145.1 Bradyrhizobium sp. | reverse complement strand
AACCGAAGCAGCCGGCCAGCGCGCGCAGCGAGCCCTGGCCGGCCTGCGGAAACGCGTCTTCCAGCGACTGGAACACGGTACGTTCGCCGTCAAGCAGGTCCATCGCGTGCTGGGCGAAGTAGCCCAGCTTGACGCTGCCGCCGATCGACACCTTGCCGTCGTCAGGCTCGGTCGAACCCGCCACCAGCTTGAGCAGCGTCGACTTGCCGGCGCCGTTGATGCCCATCACGCACCAGCGCTCCCGGCGGCGGATCATGAAATCGAGCCCCTGATAGATGCTCCTGCTGCCGTAGCCCTTGTGGACATTCTTCAGGCTGGCGACATCCTCGCCGGAGCGCGGCGCCGGCTGGAATTCGAACGCCACCGTCTGGCGACGCCGCGGCGGCTCGACGCGCTCGATCTTGTCGAGCTTCTTGACGCGGCTCTGCACCTGGGCGGCATGCGAGGCACGCGCCTTGAATCGCTCGATGAACTTGATCTCCTTGGCCAGCATCGCCTGCTGACGCTCGAACTGGGCCTGCTGCTGCTTCTCGTTCAACGCGCGCTGCTGCTCGTAGAATTCGTAATTGCCCGAATAGGTGGTCAGCGAACCGCCATCGATCTCCACGACCTTGGTGATGATGCGGTTGATGAACTCGCGGTCGTGCGAGGTCATCAGCAGCGCGCCCTCATAGCCTTTCAGGAATTGCTCGAGCCAGATCAGGCTTTCCAGATCGAGGTGGTTGGACGGCTCGTCCAGCAGCATGACGTCGGGCCGCATCAGGAGGATGCGCGCCAGCGCCACGCGCATCTTCCAGCCGCCCGAGAGCGCGCCGACGTCGCCGTCCATCATCTCTTCGCTGAAGCCGAGACCCGCCAAGGCCTCCCGCGCGCGCCCCTCCAGCGCGTAACCGTCGAGCTCCTCGAAGCGCCCCTGCACTTCGCCGTAACGGGCGATGACTTCGTCCATGTCGCCGGCCCGCGCCGGATCGGCCATCGCGGCCTCGAGCTCCCTCAATTCGGCGGCGACGGCGCTGACAGGCCCTGCGCCGTTCATCACCTCGGCCACGGCGCTGTGGCCGGACATCTCGCCGACGTCCTGGCTGAAATAGCCGATCGAGATACCGCGATCGAGCGACACCTGGCCCTCGTCGGGCGGCTCCTGGCCGGCAATCATCCGGAACAGCGTGGTCTTGCCGGCGCCGTTCGGACCGACCAGGCCGATCTTCTCGCCCTTCTGCAGGGCCGCGGAAGCTTCGATGAAGAGAATCTGGTGACCGACTTGTTTGGAGACATTATCGAGACGGATCATTGGCGCCTGAACATTGAAATCGTTGCTGGAGCATTTTCCGGAAAGGTGGACACCGGCTTTCCGCAAGAAAATGCGACTGATAAGGGGACAGCTGGAGCGTTCTCCGATTCAATCGGAAAACGCTCCAGCGGCCTCTTATTCGATGTGGTGCGCGGGGGAAAGCCCATCCCGGGCTGATGCGGAGCGCCTCAAGTTGAGGCCTCCCGCACCCTGAAGTTGCTCGGCAGCGGATCGTTGCTCAGGTTCCGATGCGCAAGGGAGCGTGGAGCTTACGCAGACAGGCAATCACCGACAACGCGGTGATCAGGCCGGTCTTCGGATTCTCGGAGGGGATGTTTTCGATCACCATCGAAAATCGGGCCGAATCCGAGTCCACCTCGATGCGATGGGTGTTGCGCGTCACGGTGGGATCCGCCCAGATCTCGACTCTGGTGCGGTCGGGACCGATCCCCGCGAGTGACAGCGCGACGGCCACATTCAGGTTGGCCGGAAATCCCTTGGCGGCCTGCCGGGCCGTGCCATCGAAAATCTTCAGCGGCTCGACCACCCCTTCGATATCGATGCCGTGCTCGACGAGATAGGGAGCCCCCGCCAATCCGCGAAGCGGCTTGCGCGTGACCATCTTGACCGAATGGATGGTGCCGGCCGCAGCTGCGGTCACGGCATCGAGCCCGATCAGCGCGCCGGTCGGCACCACGATCTGACCGCGATTGTCTTTCGCGAGCGCGATCAGATCGTCGTTCTCGAGCAGCGCGCCGACGCTGAGCACGAGCGCTATCTTGCCCCGCGACACCACCGGCGCCACGATCGACCTGACCAGCCTGCTCGGCGCGCATTCGACGACGATATCGGCCACGTCGGCCAGAGCCTCGATCGGCAGGGTCTTCGGCATTTGGCCGAGCTGGCCCAGCCATTCGCGATGCTTTTCGATATTGGCCGCAGAGACCGCGCTCAGTGTCAGACCATCGATGCCCTGATCGAGCGCCTTGGCGACCCGTGTCCCGATCGGACCGAGGCCGGCAATCGCGACCCGCAATGGGATGCTTGAACCGTCCGTCATTGCTCGGATGACCGCCCTATTCGCGCACGAAACGGTAATCGAAGCGATCACCGTCGGCTTTCAGCAGACCCGCCGTTGGGTTCGGGAAATGGATCGGCAGGATCAGCGTATCGGTGTCGGCGACGGAGGCGAAGAATTTCCGCCGCGACACCGCCGACTGTCTCGGATCCCAATCAGGCTTCGCCGACCACTCGGGCTCACGGATCTGAATGGCATGATGCATGAGGTCGCCGGCGACCACGGCGCGCTTGCCTTTGGAGAAGATGTTGACGCAGCAATGACAGGGCGAATGCCCGGGCGTCGGCGTCAGCGTGATGGTGTCGTCGAGCGCGTAGTCATCATCGACCAGCAGCGCCTGCCCGGCTTCGACGATCGGCAGGCAGTTGTCGCGGAACACGGTGCCCGGCGGGTTGGCGCCCTTCTCGTGCTGCTCTTCCCACACCGCGTACTCCTTTTTATGAAAGACGTATTTCGCGTTCGGGAAGGTCGGCACCCATCGCCCATCGCGCAAAATCGTATTCCAGCCGGTGTGATCGATGTGCAGGTGGGTGCAGAACACATAATCCACCTTGTCGTAGTCGATGCCGAGCGCGAACAATTCGTTGCGCCAGCGCTCCTTGCCGGGAAAATCGAAAGGCGGCGGATGGCCCTTGTCCTCGCCGGTGCAGGTATCGACCAGGATGGTGTAGCGCGGTGTGCGCACTACGAAAGTCTGATAGGTGATCACGATCATCCCGAGCGCGCTGTCGAACACCTCCGGCTCCATGCCGGGCAGATGATGCCTGAACACCGCCTCGTCATAGGCCGGGAAGAAATCCTGCGGCCGCCGCCACGGTCCCTCGCGCTCGATCACCGCGTCGATGGTGATGTCGCCGATCCTGATCTGCTTCATGGTGGTGGCTCGCCCGGTTTTTCCATACCGTAGCGGCCGATCATCGGCGGTTCAAGGCGGCGGCGGCGCATGAGCGCCCGCGCCGCGTGCCTGCTATCGCGCCGGCTGCGCCAGCGGGGCTTCTCCCGCGCCGTCGACGGATAGGACGAGCGGGCTGTCAATGCCGCTTGAAATATTGCACCGCGCGCTCGTGCTTCTCGGCGGCGGCGCGCGACCTGAAAGTGCCGAGATTGCGTCGCTTGCCGGTCTTCGGATCGACCTTGCGGGAATACAGCCGGTAGCCACCGGATTGCAGCTTACGGATCATGATCGGACCTCCTTTCGCCAGGAGGCAACGATAACGGCCCGGCCGATGTTCCACTGCACTTTCAATCCGCCATTTCCGGTAGCTATTTCTTTCCTTGCGGCGGAAACACTTGATCCCCGAACGGCTGCTCGGTCGGCGTTCGAATCAGAACGAATGCCCGCTGCATCGACTGATGGCAGGAATTGCAGCCGCCGGTCAGATCGCCGAACGCCTTGGCAAATTTCTTGCTGTCCTTGGCATCGATCGCATCGGCGACAGCCTGCAACGGGGCTGCGAGCGTGGTCACATTGGTCACGGGAATGCCGGAATAGAGCAGCGCGGCTTCGACCAGGTTCTCCTGGAGCTGACGGATCTCGAACGCCGCAAGCTCCCAGTTCGCGGCCTTGGCGGCATACCACAGCTTGATGTGCCGGATTTGTGCATTGTTCATGATGTCGCCGAGCCGCGGGACGTACTGCTCGCTGCTGTCCGACCTGGATGGACCAGATTGCGCCATAGCCAGCGGCGCAGCAGCGGCCACCATCAGCAAGCCCACGATCCATCCACGCAATTTCATCGAGGTCTCCATTTTTCTCTGGCCTTTCTACGTGCTTCCGGCCCGGCGCGCTTGCGCTCGATCAAGCCGGCGTCAGCTCGTTTGTCCGCCATGAACCCTTCGCTGGACCTGCGCTGCCGAGGGCGTGTGCCCTAGAAGCACAGGTCGCTCACGACATTGCCGCGCTTGTCCTTCAGCACCACGGGACATTGCAGCCGCTTGAGCGCGGCCTTGGCGTCGGCGTCGCCGAGGTCGGCGGCCCTTTGATAATAGCTCTTGGCGGCGGAGGGATCCTTCGGGCCGCCACGGCCCTCCTCCGTGAACGCGCCCATCTGCATCAGCGCGCCCGGGTGATTTTGCGCCGCCGCCTTCTCGAACAGTGCTCGGGCGCCGGCCTCATCCTTCGGCCCTCCATTGCCATCGGCGAGCATCAGGCCAAGCTGATACTGCGCCTCCGCATTGGTCTCCGCGGCCTTCGCCAGCAACTCGCGCGCCCTGGCGGGGTCGGCCGAGGTCGCCGCAGCGCCGCCGAGCGCGGCAAGATTGGTGACGCCGCGCGGATTGCCGGCTTCGGCCGCGCGCTCGAACAGCTTGCGCGCCTGGGCTTCGTCCTTGGCAAGCCCGGCGCCCGTCGCATAGAGCACGCCGAGTTCCACCATGGCCGAGGTCGATCCCTTGTCGG
Organism: Bradyrhizobium sp.; assembly: GCF_049581145.1. Classification (GTDB taxonomy): domain Bacteria; phylum Pseudomonadota; class Alphaproteobacteria; order Rhizobiales; family Xanthobacteraceae; genus Bradyrhizobium. The sequence continues at coordinate 16,204 of NZ_JBAURI010000813.1, read as the reverse complement.
ACGCCTTGCGCCAGGCGGCGATCGCGTCCGCGGTCTGCCGGTTGGCGGCATAGGCGCGGCCGAGCTCATAGAGCGCCCGGCGCGAAGCCGATGCCTGCTTGCAGAATTTGATCGCGGTCGCAACATCCGACGCCGCGATCTCGGGCACGCCCTTGACGTCGGCCGGCTTGTCGGGATCACTGGGGTCGGCAGCAAGCCGGTCGCACAGCACGAGGTCGGCCGATTGCGCGTGCGCGCGCAATGGCGTGAGCGCGGCAGCCATCAGCGCGACGGCGAGGCCCGGGATTGCGAGAGTTGCCAGCCGAGAAAGCCAGTCTGTCATGACGGTTGCGAGGGTGCGTCGCCGCGCGGGCAAATTCAAGGCTCGAGTCCGGTGTCGCGCAGCACCGGAATCAATTCAGGCGAAGCCAGATATTGCAACAGCCGGTCGGCTTGCTCAGCCCGCTTCGACGCCGCCATGCGTCCGGCGGAAAAGATCGCGGCGGTTTGCAATTCGAGCGGGATCGGACCGACCACATCGATCCCCTCCACCTGCATCAGTTCGCTGATCTGCTGGACCGCAAGATCGGCTTCGCCGGTGATCAGCCGTTCGGCCGTAAAGCCTGATGGCGTGATGACGGCCCTGGCGTTGACCTCCGACGCGATGCCGAGCCGCTCGATCAGGCTCGCGAAGAAAATGCCGCTCGCCCCGATCTGCGAATAGGCGACCGATCGCGTGGCAAGCAATGTCGCGCGAAGCCCCGCCGTGGTGGCAATATCGGGGTGCGGCCGCCCCGCCTTTACGGCGATGCCGACATAGGAGCGCGCGAGGTCGACCTTGGTTGCAGCGACCACGGCCGCTTCGGCGACAAGCTGCTGCAGCCCCTCTTGGGTCAGGATGACGAGATCGGCGGTCTCACCGCCGCGCAGCCGCTTCAGGAGCCCGATCGTCGGCGCAAAATCCGCGTCGATCCGGGTGCCCGTCGCAGCTTGGTAGTCTCCGGACAGGCGGACGACCGCGCCCTTGAGGGCGAGGGTCGAGAGCAGGCGAACGGCATTTTCCATGGGATGTCCGGGGATGCGCGCAAGAGGTTCTTCAACCTATCACGGACTTTGCCGGTCACGCACGAGCAGGCACGCCAAAAACAAGTGATCCGCCGGAGCATTGCTCCGGCGGATCCTATCGCAGCCGGGTCACCCCCGGCTTTGTGGCTGGCTTATGCCGCGGCCTTGGCGCCGGTCGGCACCGAGGAGATGGTCTTCAGGATCTGGGAAGCGATCTGGTAGGGGTCGCCTTGCGAGTTCGGACGGCGGTCTTCCAGATAGCCCTTGTAGCCGTTGTTGGCGAAGGAGTGCGGCACGCGGATCGAGGCGCCGCGGTCGGCAATGCCGTAGCTGAAGGTATCGATCGAGGCGGTCTCGTGCTTGCCGGTCAGGCGCATGTGGTTGTCCGGGCCATAAACCGCGATGTGGTCGGCGCGATTCGTCTTGAAGGCTTCCATCAGCTTTTCGAAGTACTCCTTGCCGCCGACTTCGCGCATGTACTTGGTCGAGAAATTGGCGTGCATGCCGGAGCCGTTCCAGTCGGTGTCGCCGAGCGGCTTGCAGTGGAATTCGATGTCGACGCCGTACTTTTCGGTCAGGCGCAGCATCAGGTAGCGGGCCATCCACATCTGGTCAGCGGCGGTCTTGGAGCCCTTGCCGAAGATCTGGAATTCCCACTGGCCCTTAGCGACTTCGGCGTTGATGCCTTCGTGGTTGATGCCGGCGGTGAGGCAGAGATCGAGATGCTCTTCGACCATCTTGCGGGCGATGTCACCAACGTACTTGTAGCCGACACCGGTGTAATATGGGCCCTGCGGCGCCGGATAGCCATCGGACGGGAAGCCGAGCGGGCGACCGTCCTTATAGAAGAAATATTCCTGCTCGAAACCGAACCACGCGTCGGCATCGTCGAGAATGGTCGCGCGCTTGTTGGAGACGTGCGGGGTCTTGCCGTCGGGCATCATGACTTCGCACATGACCAGCACGCCGTTGGTGCGCGCGCCGTCGGGAAACACGGCAACGGGCTTCAGCACGCAGTCCGAACTGTGGCCTTCAGCCTGCATGGTCGAGGAGCCGTCGAAACCCCACAGCGGCAATTGCTCCAGTGTCGGAAACGAGGCGAATTCCTTGATCTGGGTTTTCCCGCGCAAATTCGGCACCGGCGTATAGCCGTCGAGCCAGATATACTCGAGCTTGTATTTCGTCATTGAGCCTCTCTGTTGATCGATTTTTGAACGGCGGGAGACCGAAAAGCTGGCCGCCACGCGCCTACCCGGCCACAATCGGCCGAGATGCAACGAAGCATTTTATGTGCCAACCCGAGCAACGCCCCAACCCGCCTCAAGAACCGGAGATCGGCCGGCCGCGCGTGTCCGACGGCGCCCGATGGGTGCGACATAGAAGCGCGGTCGTCGTCATCCGGACGACGAAAATATGTCAGTCGCCGCCGGATTCCCGCCTAGTTCCGCAGCACTTCCCCCGGCTCCGTCGCGCCGGCTCAAAGCCGCGCCAGTTATCCAAATGCGAAGTGAGGAAGTTCCGGTCGACCGGCAACCTTGGCCGCCACCCAAGCGTTAGCCACCCGATGCGCTGCCTCACAGAAAGCAAAACCAGTCCTGCCTATAAATTGCACACAAAATGATTTTCTTTTCATCACATTGCATTCCCGGGAGCAGGGGCGATATCGCAGTTAGTAACTACTAGCGAACGAGTCGGGCGCACCATGAAGTGGCTCGACAACCAAGGAGATGATCAATGAGTGCAAGTTTGGATCAAGGATCCGCCAAGATCTATCAATTCCCGGCCGGGGGCCGTTCGGCTCTCGGCGGCCGCCGCTACGGCGAGACCAATGCGGTCGACCAGACCCCGCGCGTTAACGAGGCCCTTTGCAGCGGCAGCTGGTACCATCAAGCGGCGATCGAGGACGCCAAGCCGGCGTGGGAGCGCTGATGTCCGGTCTGTATGCGGGCGCGCCGCTTTGGCGTCGGGCAGCGGTCCATCAGACGCACTGAAACAGGGTCGAAACGAAATCGTTTCGGCCCTTTTTCAATGAGGCTTGCGTCGAATGATGCCCTCGTTGCGGCCCGAGCATGACCACGCCGATTGCGCCTTCCACCTCGTTTCCTCGCCGCATGGTTTGGCTTAAGCTGGACGGATGCCAGATCTCCCGGCCCGCCATCTGAACCTCGCAGGCGCCAGCAATTTCCGCGATCTCGGCGGTTATGGCACGCGCGACGGCCGCACGGTACGCTGGCGGCAGATTTTCCGTTCCAGCCACCTCGGCCATCTCACAGCAGGCGACATCGACGTGGTGCGCGGGCTGGGCGTGCGCAGCGCATTCGATTTCCGTGGGACGGAGGAGCGCACAGCTGCGGTCTGCGGCGTCACTGATATCGCGGTACATTCGCTGCCGATCGAGCCGACGGTGGTCGCGGCGCTGCGGGCGCGGCTTGCCGCGGGCACGCTGTCATCGGCCGATGCAGTCGAGATCATGCGCGAATCCTACCGCAACTATGTTCGCCTCAATACCCACTTTTTCCGGATTCTGTTTGCACACCTGATCGAAGACCGCGCGCCGCTGGTGATCCATTGCACCGCGGGCAAGGACCGCACCGGCTTTGCCTGCGCCTTGATCCTGCATGTGCTGGGGGTGCCGGAAGATGTGATCGCCGAAGACTACCTGCTCACCAACCGTTTTTATCGGCGGGATCCCGCCTCCGGCACTGATCTGCCCGAAGATGTTCGTGAGGCCATCGGATCGGTCAAGTCGTCATTCCTGGAAGCGGGCTTCGACGCGATCCGCGCCGACTATCGCGACCTCGCGAGCTATGTCACGGACGGCCTCGGTCTCGGCGAAGCCGAGCGCGCAACGCTGGAAGCGCGCTATCTGGAGCCCTGATCCCGACGCAACCGACCCACGCGGCTGGATCGCCGCGTCATCTCTTTATGCGGCGACTTCCATTTCCGCTTCTTCCGCTTCCGCATCGAGGTCGGCGATCACCTCCTCGAAGGCGGAAATCGCCTGCTGAACCGCGGCGATCTGCATCAATTCCCAGCCGCTGATCGGCCCATTGCGGTTTTGCAACGCGACGACCAGATCGCGCCGTTGCTCTTTGAGCTGGATGAGCGGCAAGCCATGGTCAGGCAGATATCCCATTGTGAATACTCCAGTCCCTCAACGGAGGATCACCAGCATAGGCGCGACCGCGCTGCCATCGACTTACGGAACTGCCGCCAATTTTAGCAAAATGGCAGGGACCGCAAGCCATGGCCGTGCGGCCATTGCATGTCTGTTTGCTCCGGCGATACGGTGGCCGTTGCCTTGACGCGGAGGTCTCGGAATGAACGGAAAAGTCATTGTCGTCACCGGAGCGCTGGGCGCGCTCGGCCGCATCGTCGTCGAGAGCGCGCTTGCGCGCGGGGCCCGGGTCGCTGGCGTCGATCATGCGCAAGCGCAAGTGACTCAAACATCAGCCCGGCTGGAAGTCGGTGGGGTCGACCTGGCCGATCCCGTGCAGGCCAGGCGAGCGATCGAGACCGCGGCCGTGCATTTCGGCCGGCTCGATGCCCTGGTCAACATCGCCGGCGCCTTTACATTCGAGACGATCGCCGATGGCGACTTGCAGAGCTGGCAGCGCATGTATGCGCTCAACGTGCTCACCGCGCTCAACGCATCGCGCGCGGCGCTGCCGCATCTCGCGACGTCAAGCGCCGGGCGCATCGTCAATATCGGGGCGATGGGTGCATTGCAGGCCGGCTCCGGGATGGGCCCCTACGCCGCCTCGAAATCCGGCGTCCATCGCCTGACGGAAGCGCTCGCCGCCGAGTGGAAGGGCAAGGTCACGGTCAACGCGGTGCTGCCATCGACCATCGATACCCCAGCCAATCGCGCCAGCATGCCCAAAGCGGATTTCGCCAAATGGGTAGCGCCACAGGAACTCGCCGAAGTGATCCTGTTTCTGGCAAGCGATGCCGCCAGCGCAGTCACCGGCGCGTTGATACCGGTCAGCGGACGCGTCTAGCAGGGATCTGGAGGTGGTCTGGAGGGCGCCTCCGGCCAGCCGGCCCGACGGCGCGCAATAAGGGTAAATGCTCTCGCTGCACGAGACGCGGCTGTCAGATCGCCGACACCGCAAATCCCCGGTCTCTCGCGACGCGATCCAGGTTAGATTCGGCTGACTGAGTCGGAAGGGACCAAGCTTGGAAACCACGCTGTATCTGCCCGTCAAACGCTTCCTCGAACGGCTCGGTTTTACCGTCAAGGGCGAGATCGGCGGCTGCGATGTCGTGGCGCTCAGCGCCGACGATCCCCCGATCGTCGTGGTCGGCGAATTGAAGCTGACGTTCAACCTCGAACTGCTGCTGCAGGCGGTCGATCGTGCCGGCGCCTGCGATGAGGTCTGGCTCGCTGCCAGGATGTCGGCGCGCGGCAAGGGCCGCGAAAGCGATGCACGCTATCGCAATCTCTGCCGCCGGCTGGGTTTTGGCATGCTTGGGGTGACGAGCCGCGGCGATGTCGAGGTGCTGGTGAAGCCGCCGACCACGGCCCCGCGCCGCGACACCCGGAAGCGCTCGCGTCTCGTCGGCGAACACCAGCGCCGCGTCGGCGACCCTGCCATGGGCGGTTCGACGCGCGCGCCGATCATGACCGCCTACCGGCAGCAGGCGCTGGCCTGCGCGGCGGCCTTGTCGCGCGGGCCGCAGCGCGTGCGCGATCTGCGCCCTGCGATTCCCGACGCCGGAAAGATTCTTCTGCACAACGTCTATGGCTGGTTCGATCGCACCGAGCGCGGCGTATACAGGCTGACCGAAGCGGGTCATGCGGCGCTGAAACGCTGGCCGCAAAAGCCCGTAGAAGCCGCGGCCGACTTCGTTTGATCGGGCGCATAGGCTCGGGGCGATGATTTTGTGACACTGCAAGAACGAACGCATCTAAATCGGTGAATGCATGGCTGGTTTGCCTGGCCAATTCAATATTGCAATGCAACATCCGGTTCCCTAGGTATCCCGGACCCAACGAGAGGCTCCGATGAGCGAAGACTGGAATACGAAGTACGGACCACGGCGTGTCCGGCGCGATCCGCCGACGCTCGATGAAGCGATTTTTGCTGCGGTCGGCATCACCGATGATGTGGAGGCGCAGGCGGAGATCGCGGCGTCGCTGATGGGTATGCCGTTCGAGACCGTGCTTGCCGAGGTGAAGAAGCAGAGCCGCATCAGCGCGCGCGGGGTCACGCGGGTGATTGCAGGCGAGCAAGGGGCGCAGCGTTCTGTCGTGGTCGAGCGCCGAGTGGTGCGCCGATTCAGCAACGACAAGAAGCGCACCGGGACGTAGGACGCTTCCGCCGCCGCACGCCAGAAAATTCGGCGTGTCCGGCGGGTTCAGGCTTGGTCGTCCCTTCAGCACTCAGGCCGCGCGGCCCGTTCCATACATTCTGGAAAACAGCTTCCAGAGCACGCGGTTGAAATTGATCACCGCGCGCGCTGCGAGCAGCGGCGCATCGATCGCCAGCTTTGCCAGTTCAGCATCAGGCTGCTGCCGGATTTCGATCGTCCCGCTCGATTCGCCATGAGTAAACGCCAGGTGAGCGCCGAACTTGCTGGCGAGCGCCCGCATCGCGTGATTCTGGGCACCGGTGGTGACCCGCAGCCGGCGATAACCCTTCCATCGAGCTTCGGCGATCAACCGCTTGAACAGGACGCTGCCGACACCGCGACGCCGCACGCAGGCTTCCACGCTGAACGCGATTTCCGGCAGCCCGTCGTCGGACTGTTCCGGCGGATGCAGTTCAGCGGCGCCGCGGACAAAACCGTTTTCCATGTAGGCGACGACGATTGTGCCGTCGCCGGCGCATTTCGCGGCGTAGCGTTCGATGAAGCTGTCATCCAGGAAGCCGTTGAAGCGATCGTGACGGCTTTCCGAATCAAGCCGCAACAGATGATCGCGCAACAGCGGCAGCTCCTCGTTCGGACTGAGCGTCCGCACGTAGCCGAAACCGGCACGCGGATGGAAGGTATCTTCGTGTGACACTTGAAAAATCTCCTCTGGGGCACCCTCGAGGAGGCGTCGAATCCCTAGAACTCGAATATTGTGCAACGCAACATGGAATTCAAGACCGTCCTGCCGTCAATATCGGGAGAGTTCGCAAGCAGATGGTTAAGGAAAATAACGCCCCGTATTCATACGAGGACCAGCTGGGTCTGGGTGACGACGGCCACCAGCCGGCCCTCTTCGGTTTCCAATCGCGTCTGCCAGACCTGGGTACGGCGTCCGCGGTGCACCGGCGTTGCGATCGCAATCACCGTCGTGCCCTCCTCGGCGCCACCGATGAAGGTGGTCTTGCTCTCGAGCGTGGTGGTGCCCTTGGCGTCTTCGGGCAGATTGATGACGGTCGCGGCGGCACCAACGGAGTCGGCGAACGCCATGATGGCGCCGCCGTGAATCGTGTGATGGAGAGTGCAAAGATCCGGCCGCACCAGCATCCGCGCCACCACCCGGTCCTTGTCCGCTTCCGTGAAGGTCACGCCTTTCAGTTCCGCAAACGGCAGCTTGATCGACTGGATTTGCTCGAGCGGCGTCATGATCGGCGATCCTCCCTCTTTGATGCCGGCGAGCTCTGAACGGCCCGGAGCGATCAGGCAATGACCTGCCAGGTAAGGCATAAGGCCGTCCGTCCCAGCCACCGTGCTACGCGCATCGCGACCGTCAGGCCTTCTCTACCCCGCACCATTCCGCAATGAACAGCGCGGTGGCCTTGGTTGATTTCCGCAGCGAGTCGAGGTCGACATATTCGTTGAAACCGTGCATCGCCGCCCCGCTGGCGCCAAAGCACAGGCTGGGAATGCCGTAATTCAACCCATAGAAGCGCGTGTCGGTCAGCGCCGTGAATACGAGGTCCTCGACCGTGCCGCCATAGACGGCGGAAAAAGCCTTGCCGAACGCGGCTTCCGGTGCCGCGGAATCCTTCAGTTCATAGCCCTCCGACAGGAAACCCGACCATTCGACCTGAGGCGGATTGTTGGACAGGAAGCGATGGTCGCGCGCCGCGGACGAGACGCAGGCCGCAATCTCGGCCTGCGCCTCGGTGACCGACCAGCCCGGCAGGATCGCAATCCGGCAATCGACGTCGCACCATGCCGGCACGCTGGAGGCCCAATCGCCGCCCTTGATGATCCCGGGATTGAAATTGATCGGATGCGTCAACGCTTTGAAATGGCGATCGCTGCTGGCCCGCTCGTTCCAGGCGGCTTCGAGTTTTTCCAGCGCCTGAATGAGATGATAGGCCGCCGTGATCGCATTCGAGCCTGCGCCGGCCTCGAACACATGCACTGGATGGCCGCGCACTTTCAGGCGAAACCAGATGACGCCGACCTGCGAACGCACCATCATGCCGCCGGTCGGTTCGGGGATGAAACAGGCATCCGCGCGATAGCCGCGCTGCAATGTCGACAGCGCGCCGACGCCGGTGCTCTCCTCCTCGATCACGGACTGAAAGTGGATCCGGGCCGTCGGCTTGAGGCCGCAGGCCTTGATCGCGTCCAGCGCTGCGAGCGCGCCGATCGTGCCCGACTTCATGTCGCAGGCGCCGCGGCCATACATCCGGCCATCCCTGATGACTGGCGAGAACGGCGGCGTGTTCCACATCTCCAGCGGACCGGTCGGCACGACATCGCAGTGCCCCTGCAGGATCAGCGATTTGCCGGCGTTGCTCGACGGCCGATAACTGCCGACCACGCTCCGGGCCCGGGAGAAATCATGTTCGATCGGGCCGTAACCGCGCAAATCCTTCAGGTCGTCGACGTCGATATGCCAATCGTCAACCTCATAACCGCGCTCGCGCAGGAGATCGCCGATCATGTCCTGGCACGGACCTTCCGCGCCGCGCGTCGAGGGAATGGCGACGAAATCGCGGGTCATGGCGAGTTGTGCGTCGAAGCCGGCATCGACGGCATCGAGGATCCGTTGCGTGGAATCGCTGGTGGTCATGGGTGATCGTGTCCTGTTGACGCCCGGATCAAATCATACTTCGCGGATCGTTTGCAGGCATTTCGAGACACCTTTCAGAATCGCGGGCGCACCCCTACACTGCAAAATCGCATCGATGCTGTTTTTTGCGCCGAGTTTTTCGCACACTGTGAGAAGACCGCATGCCCGACAACCGAAATATACTGTATCTCATCGTCGGCGTGCTGGTGGTGGTGATCGGCGTCCTCGGCTACAACCTCTATCAGGCCAAGAAGCAACCCGAGGGTCTGCAGATCAATGTCGGCCCGAACGGGTTGAAGATCCAGAACAAGTGAGCCGCAATGACCGTTGCTGTGTTCAGCCTCGATCTGCTCTTGGAAGCTCTTTTGGAGTTTCACCGATCATGACGATGTCGCGCCGCACCCGCTGTTGCCTGCTTGGCTTGCCCGTAGTGATCGGCTTGACGTGGCTGGCGCCGTCGCTGGCGCAGTACGTCGGGCGCGAACAGGATATCGTCGGCTTGCGGCTGGGGCAGCGCGTCCTGGTGGACGACGGAACCTGCGGGGCCGGCAAGGTGAAGCAGGTGGCAGGATCCAAGATGACGCCCGCGGGCATCGTGGCCACGCGAAAATGCATTCCGCGCCTCGGACCCAAGAAGAAATAGCAAGACGCACGCGGCTGCATCAAACGGCAGCGCGACCGAAGCATTTTGCCGAGGTTACTTCGCAGGATTGAACATACACTGCAATGTCGGCTTGGCGATCTTGGTGAAGGTCGGGCCGATCTCGGATTGCTTCGCGGCCGGCACCCACTGCGTCTCAATCGTCGGCACACCGGTCTCGCTGATGCCGCGCAACAGCGCCTCGCGAAGGTCGTCATCCTGGACCACGGCGGCTGCGTGGTCATGCAGACAGCCGCAGACTTCCTCGGGATGCGCCCAGCGCCCCAACATGCGGGGCGCACATTGACGAACGAATTCGCGGCGCGAATCGTCGTCGAGCTTGATCGACGGACGCACCTGCCCCTGGGCCAGTGCCGCCTGGCTCAGAACCAGAGTTGCGGCCAATGCCGCGGCGCAGAAGCGAACCAACACCACACCCGTATTCGGGAGGTTTTCTTGTTTCACCAATTTCTCTTTTCTAAAGTTCCAGACCTTATTGGGTTGCGCCGGCGCGCCCTGCGACCACCATCGGGTGGGAAGTCGCGACCGGCGAGCCGTTATAGGTGAAGGTACCGACGCCCGGCAGAGCGCCTTCCGCCGAGCCTGCCATCGATGAGCCAGCCACGACGAAGGCGATCGCAAGGATGAAACTGACGCTGCGCATTTGACTGCCTCCAAACTCCCCGGCCGGCGCTTCCGCCGTCATCCGTTAGTCGCTTGATAACCATCGGGGGTTTCCGGAGTTCTGCGCCAAAAGGCGAAAATGGTTTCGTGCGGCACAATAATTGTGTCGTCGCCGCAACGCGGACGAAACAATTCGAAGCAAACGCAAATTATTTCAATAGCTTACTGCCTGGTGCAGTGGCCCAGCGCGGGATCGTGGAGCGACCTCAAAAAGGGTGGCGGCCGTCCAGCCGATTGGCGATCGTCGCCGCCGAACCTGCATTCTTAACTTTTCTCTGTTGGAGAGAGATGCGGCCGGCCGTTCCACCCCGCGGTCATGCAAACCCGCCCACGACCATCACGAAACGTTCAACGCGGGTGCGCGTGATTTTACCCGGCAGAGGATGCCGATCATGAACAATGGCGACATCATCGTTGGCGACAAGCTTGGCAGTCAGGGTTCCCACGATCCGCCCCCAGCCGCCGCACCGGTCGACATCCAAAAGCTGACCGCAGCCGATGGTGCATACGCGGCCCGCACCGACCAACCGAAGACGAATTGGCCAAACCGCTGCGGCGCGATGTCTGAGCAACGAGGCGACACATCGGCTCAATCCACGCCGCAAAAGTTCGTACGCCTCGTCGGCTACCGCGACCCCAATACCAAGCCGATCAGGCGGTAGCGCATCACTGAACGAAATCGCCGCATTTCTGCACGTCGGGATCGGCTGGCCCCCAAGGCATGATCGGGACGGTCGAGGTCGAGTTCTTCGGCGATCCCTCGATCAGCTTGTCCGAATAGACCATGTAGACCAGCACATTGCGCTTGGCGTCGCAGCCGCGCACGATCTGCATCTTCTTGAAGAACAGTGAACGCCGCTTGCGGAACATGTCGTCGCCCTGCACCAGCTTATCTTTGAAGCGGATCGGTCCGATCTGGCGGCAGGCCAGTGAAATATCGGAGACCTCTTCGGCAAGACCGAGCCAGCCCTTGAAGCCGCCCTTTTCCGGCACCGTGAAGTGACAGGCGACGCCTTCGACCTCGGGGTCGTCGACGCCGTAGGTCGCAAGCTTGTCGTTGGGGCTGAGCAGCTTGAACACGGTCGAGCGTTGGAAGATCAGATCCGGTTCATCGGCGGCGAGCGCAGGTGGCGCGGTAAGCCACGCGATCACCATCAAAATCAGGCAACTCAGCCGCTTGTCATACGGAATGATGGCATTCGATGTCATTGATGTCTCCTGAGGCCACGATCGAAGTCCTGCACGACAGGCGGCGATTGGATCGGGAACAAAAAGGCAGGCGCCGGACTCGGACTCGGAGGTTCTGCCGATGCCCGAGCTCATGCACCCGGCGGCGATCTATCACGAAGTCAGGAGTGAAGGCTACTTGGAGGCCCGTTGGCGCAGCTTTGCCCTGATGCGAGCACAGGAGGGCGGTAAGCGCTAGCGCTGTTTACCGCAATGTGAGGCTTTTTTGCTACGGTGAGCGCCAAAACGCCGTGATTGGAAGGCCTGTGCTGGTGAACGGATATTGCGTCTGCGACAACTAAAACCCGAACGACGAAGGCATTGAAAATGGGTCCCGTAAGTGGGTTGAATTCTTCGGTCGCGGGACGCCGGTTCTGGTGTGTCGCCGTTTTGACCGCAACGGGCGCCGTCGGCACCGTCTCGCGTGCGGACGCCTCGCTGTATTACTGGCGGGACGCCGAATCCGGGCTTTATCGGGCCGATCCGGCGGAGCGGGCGCGCTACCAAGGCGAGCGCCGACATTCGGCGAAAAAGCAAAAATCCGCCGAAAAGGACACCGGCCCCAAGCCGCAGGCGCCGCTGATCATCGAGGTCTCGATCAGGAAGCAACGCCTGAAGATCTACGACGCCAATGGCCTGTTCGCCGAAGCGCCGGTTTCGACCGGCATGCCCGGGCATGCGACGCCGATGGGCGTGTTCAGCGTCATCCAGAAGCAGAAGTGGCACGAGTCCAACATCTATAGTGGCGCGCCGATGCCCTACATGCAGCGCATCACCTGGTCCGGCATTGCGATGCATGCCGGCGTGCTGCCGGGCCATCCGGCGTCGCACGGCTGCATCCGCATGCCGCCGGGTTTCGCCGTGAAGATGTATGGCTGGACCAGGATGGGCGCGAGGGTCGTCGTCATCCCCGGCGAGTTGAGCCCGGAGAGTTTCGCCCACCCCCTGCTGCCGGCAGCGAAGGTCGCACCGCAGCCGGTGGCCGCGGCGGTTCCAGCCGACGCCCCGCCCGCGCAAAAAAGCGACAAGGGCGCAGCCGACATTGCGCCTGCCACGACCGAGGCCAAGCTCGAACTGAGGACGACGGTCGGCCACCATGACGTCATCAACGCTTCCGCTGATGACGCGTCCATGCCGTTGCGCGATCAGACCCACACCGCCGACGCCGGCGCAGATGCAAGCGACAGCAAATCCGCAGTCACGATGTCGGATGCCTCTTCCAGCGATGACGCGTCGCCGAACACGACCAAGGCCAGGTCCGCCGGCGAGGTGGCGAAACCGCTCGAGTCGGTTGGCGCCAACGTGAAGCCGGAGCAAAGCGCCGCAAGCGCCCAGGCGGAAACGCCAAAAAGCGATACCAAGACCGACGCTACGACCGATGCGGCCAACGCCGAACCGGCGAAAGCCGACGCCGCCAAACCCGACCAGAGCGCAGGGAAAGCCGTCGATGCCGCTCCCAGCGAGGCGGACGTCCACAAGGACGAGAGCCGGGCCGCCGACGCGCCGGCTGCGGCCAAACCGGCGCCAAAACACGCCGGCCAGATCGCGGTCTTCATCAGCCGCAAGGACTCCAAGCTGTTCGTGCGCCAGAACTTCGAACCGCTGTTCGACGTGCCCGTGACGATCGCTGCGAGCGACCGGCCGCTCGGCACCCACGTCTTCACGGCCGACGTCGACAAGACCGATCCCAATGTCCTGCACTGGTCGGTGATCTCGCTGCCGACCACGGCCCGCACCGCGATGCGCGGCGAAAACGATGAGCATGGTCGCCACAGGGGCAAGGCTCCGCTCGAGGCGAAGCCGCTGCCCGTTCCCGACAGCGCGTCCGAAGCGCTGGACCGGATCACGATCCCGCCTGACACCATGGCTTGGATTGCCGACGCGATGACGACCGGAAGCTCGATCATCGTGTCCGATCAGGGCATTAACCAGGGTGAAACCGGCGAAGGCACCGACTTCATCGTGTCCTTGCGCTAGCGCGCTGCGGGACCGGCGGCTAAAAGCCGCCGGATGACAGAGCTTCCCGCCGCCACGGCCCGGACCGCCGCGCCCCCGACCGAAGCGGCCAATGCGGCCAACGATGCGTTCGAGCGACTGACTTTCATCGGTTGGCGTTTTGGCTTGGCGGCGATCGTCGCAGGCCTTGCGGTATCGTTTGTCCTGTTCGGCTACGCCGTGGTGTACTGGCGCAACGCCGATATGGATTTCATGGTGATCTACAGCGCGCTCGCCATGAACGACGGCAAGCCGCAGCAGTTCCTCGATCACACGGCCTATCTGACCATACTGTCGGTCAAATCCTGGTTCCAGCTGCTGCATGGGCTCGGGCTATTGGACGCCTATACGCTGCCGGCCATACCGCCGGCGACCGATGCGGCGGCATTCGATATCGCCATGACACATGCCGTCCGCGCCGGGCGCGTGCTGGCGTTCCTGATCGCCGCGGGTTGCGTGCTGATCTTCGCAGTCCTTGGCCGCCGCATCCTGCGCGACTGGCGCGTCGCGCTCTTGGCGACGTTGGCGTTCGCGCTGTCGGGCGGCATCGCCGTGCATTCGCGCATCCTGCGCAGCGAGCTCGTCGCCGCCTGCCCCGTCATCTTCGCGCTGATGCTGCTGATCGCGCTCGGGCGCCGTGGCCGGCTTTTGCGCCCACTCGGCCTGGCGCTTGCGGCCGCGCTGTGCGTGCTCGGCCTGGAGAACAAGGTGCAGGCGATCCTGTTGATCGCGGCGTTGCCATTGCTGATCCTGCCGTTTGGCGGCCCGGCCGGTGCGAGCGTTGCGTTCTGGCGCACGCCGGCAAGCTGGCTGATTGCGGCTGTCGCAGCCCTCATCGCCGCAGCGGCCACTACAGCCGCGTCGCCGCTGCTTGCAACCGGCCTCGATCGCACCCTGCTCGATGCCGCGCAATTCCACCCGTTGGTCCTCAGCCGGTTCGGCGTCTATCAGGCCATGCTGCTGGTCCTGATCGCAGCCTCGATGGGCACTTACGCCGTACTGTGGCGGGTCTCCGCCGCGGAGACACTCGCCGCGATGTCTGCGGTCGCCGCGGGCGCGGCGATCGCGCTGCTGCTGCTCGATCTCGATTACAACACCACCAACGTGATTGCGGTCGTCAACCCGCTGGAGAAGATGCTGACATTCGCCGACGCCAACACGTCGGGCGCCGCGAACGGATCCAGCCTCACAGCGGTCGTCCTGCTGCTGCTCGATGGGCTGGCCTCGGTTCTGGCGCGCTACAGCTTCGTGCTGCACTCTTCGCCACGGCCGACCGTCTTTCTCACCTGGCTGATCATTCCCGGCATCGCCATCGCCTTCAGGCACGGCCAGAGGCAGGTCGCGCTGCAAGCGCTCCTGCTGATGGGGGCGGCGATCGGGGTCGACGCGCTCGGCGTGCGGCGCGGGCTCAAGGTCGAATATTTCATCTTCACCGATCCCTTGATCATCCTGGCTGGCGCCATCCTGCTCGACGCGATGCCCGACCTGCGGTTTCACCGATGGACCATGCCGATCGCAGCCGGACTGATCGGGCTGCACGTCGTGGTCAGCCAGGCCGAGCCGATCAAATACAGCCTCCGACGCGTCGGTCCCGAATCGACCTGCGAGTGGAACCGGTACTATATGCCGCTGATGCCGCTGCCGTGGTGCCTGGCCAAGCCGTAACGGCAACTTGAGCGGTGCGCCAGGACGGATCGGGTATCCTGCCGCCACAGCAATCATCCAAGGGGCCCACGCCATGATCCTTGACCGCAGGACAACCCTGAAAGCCGCGCTGGCGGCCATGGCAACCCCGCTTGTGACGCGTGGCGCTCGCGCCGAAACTACGATGAGTCGAATCACCGCCTATGCCTTCTCGTTCCCGGCGCTGTCCGGTGGCGACGACATCCACCTCGCCGAACATACCGGCCACCCCCTGCTCGTGGTCAACACGGCGTCGTTGTGCGGCTACACACCGCAATATGCCGGGTTGCAGGCCTTGTGGACCGAGTTTCGCGGCCGTGGGCTGGGGCTCATCGGTGTCCCCTCGAACGATTTCGGCAATCAGGAGCCGGGCGGGGCGAAAGACATCGCGGAGACCGCCGAGCAGCAATATTCCGTCACCTTTCCGATTGCTGCGAAGGCCGACGTGGTCGGGCCGAACGCCCACCCGTTCTACAAATGGGCCGCGCAAGCGCGCCCGAACGAGATTCCGCGCTGGAACTTCCACAAATACCTGATCGGCCGCGACGGCTATATCGCCGACGTCTTCCCCTCCGCCGTCGAGCCCACCGATACCAGGGTCAAGACCGCGATTGCCCGGGCGCTCGCCGAGGCCTGAGCTGCGCGTCAGTCCAGCAAAATTGTTCCCGGAATTAACTGCGCCGGCGACAATTCCGCCATCATGTCGTCCATTCGTTGCCTTGGCTCGGACGAGGCGGCTAGAGTACAATGCGCCGGGGCAAAATTGCTGCGGCGACGGCGAAAAACGCTGCAAGCGGCGACGAGATTTGAGGGAAACCAGATGCGTGTTGCGGCAGGATTGATCGTTGCAGTTTCGCTGTGTGCGCCGGGTCTCGCCTGGTCGCAGACGCTGCCCTTGTCGCCGGAGGCCGCAGCGGTTTTGCGGGCGGCGCCAGCTACTCCTGCCGCCGCCGCAGCGGCGGTTC
>NZ_JBAURI010000812.1:0-3247 GCF_049581145.1 Bradyrhizobium sp. | reverse complement strand
ACTGACTTTTGCTTTTCGTGCACCCGCACGCCGGGGGAGATCGGGATCATCGGCGCCGGCATGCTGCCAGCGCGGCCAGCACGGCCGTGTGCGTCGCGCTATCTGCCGCTCCGGAGATCCGCAACCGCGCCCCGGACAGCCCGACCTCGATCGTCCCAGCGCCGACATGCGCGCATGCGCGGCCACGATCGATGGTTCTTCCTCCGCAACGCGCACCGGCGTGAAGTGGACGGGCGCAGCCGCCTGCATCTGCCGTCGCCAGCCCCACAGCTGGTTCGGATGAACCCTGGCTTCTCGGGCAACCGCTGACACGCACGCGCCCGGATCCGGCGTCGACGCGACCAGCCGCTGCTTCTCCGCAGCACTCCAGCGCCGTCGTCGCTCGACCGATGTGACGACATCAACCCGCCCGTTCGTCACGTGAGTACTCCTGTGAATACTCACGTAACTCAGAGTCTCACCTATCCCGCGAGGCGGCCGCTACCGGAGGGATACACCGGGCGCTGGGTTGTGACATTTTCTAGTGCGCCGCAGCTAGTTTTATGCGGCTTCGATCTCTTCTGCCAACAGTTGTGAGCTAAAGCCGACCCCGCCGTGATGTAGAAATTTTTGTTGATTCCGGAGCACCGGCATTGAGGCTCTGGTCATTCATGTTGGGGGTACAGTCACGCACGTGCCTTGAGATGCACAAAGGGGCACCCGCAGTCCACGTCACATGACTTAGTCTGGAACCAGCAATGGCCGGCAATAGCACCGGGCCTCCAGACGGAGTTATCGCAACCATGATTACAATCGCTTCGCCGATCGCGACCTCGCTGCAGAGCTCCGCATCGGATCCCGATGCAACCCTGGGTCCCGCCGCAGCCCGCGATCTCTTTCACGATCGGAATCACTCTGTCCAACATATTGCGTTCGTTCCAGCGACCACTTTTCCGCGTTTCTCACGTGAGACGATGGGCAGTCTGGCGATCGCTTCAATCGTCTTAACCCGCCTCGCTAGGTTTTCGCTCGCGTACGTGCGGGCGACAAAGTTCACGAAAGGCGAGGCAATGCGTAGCTCAACTTACGTCGATGTCGTGGGAAGCGAGTTTAACTCGCTCGACGAAGCGATCGCAGAGAAGGATGCGGAGCAGATGATTGGACGAGCATGCGAATCGCTAGCGACTCACGGACGCGCGGAAGGCCTAGTCAACCCGGTACTGCGCGAAGGTCGCAAGAGAGCAGGGCTGCGTGATTCTCTCGAAAACGCCTACTGGCCAGGACTCTCTTGGTTCAGCACCGTAGAACGAGACGGCGCGAGCGTTTTGGCTTGGCCCCGCCCTAGAGATAAAGAGTCATGAGGGATTTCGATTTCAAAATCGGACGGCACTACAGACTTCAGGGAACTGGATGGCGCGGTCTAGTTGCACTCGGAATGCTCCTGACGTTCCTGACGGTCACGGCCATGGCGGTAGTGGAATCGAGCGTGCGGTCTTCTATCGGCTCGACCGCGATGTGGCTCCTAAACACGACTATCAAGGAACTCAACCCGAGCAGTTTCTTCAGGTAGCCTTCAGGATCGGCGAAGAAGCGAGATAAACTCGGCAAATGGGGTCAAAGAATAATCGCGGGGCTGAATGATGCCATCCTCAATGCAGAGCAGCTGGCGCTAAGGAAAGACCATTCGCCTGCGCAGAGTACAGCGACGTCATGCTGATGCGGTTAAAGGCTCGCGGACTCCAGTGTATCGGCGGATTTTTCGTCTACCGGCAGCACAATGCGAAAAACGGCGCCGTGCGGCTCGTTCGGTGTAGCCCATAGCCGACCGCCATGAGCTTCGACGATCGAGCGGCAGATCGACAACCCAATCCCCAAGCCGCTCGACTTGGTGGTGTAGAAAGCCTTGAAGATGCGCTCGGGATCGGCTTGAGGCAGGCCCATGCCGGAATCGCTGAACTTCACAAGCACGGCGCCGGATTCTGTCTCGCTCGTATTGATCAGCAATTCGCGTGGTCGTTCTCTGACCTCGCTCATCGCTTCAACGGCGTTCATGATCAGGTTCGGGATCACCTGCTGCAATTGGACTCTGTCACCCAAAACGGCTGCAACCCCTCTGACAGCTGCATCCTCACCAAGACGCCATGCTCTGATATCGCCGCACGGGCCAGACTCATAGTCTCCAAAATTGCGTCGTTGATTTCCAGCTCTTCCGTCCGCACCGGGACCTTTTTGGCGAAATCCCGGATACGACGCACAATATCGCCGGCTCGCTTGCTGTCGTTGATAATGCGGTCGAGCGACTGCTTGACTTCTTGCAAGTTCGGCGGCTGACGGGCGAGCCAGCGGACAGCGGTCCCGGCATTCATCAGCGTGGCAGCAATAGGCTGGTTGACTTCGTGGGCAATGGAGGCCGACAGTTCGCCCATCGTCGCGACACGGCTCGCGTGCGCCAGTTCCGACTCGGCGCGCTTTCGCTCGCTCAGGTCGACGGCGAAAATGACAACCGCATCTCCCTCTTCATCCAACGTCGCTCCTCCAATCAGAACCGGGACGCGACTGCCATCCTTCCGGAAGTACTCCTTCTCGAACGGCTGGACGGTTCCGGTCGCCCTCATTTCAGCGACAGGCCGCTCGTCCGGTCATGCCATTCCGGCGGCGTCAGCTCTGCTCGGCGCAATCTACCCGCCGCCACATCCGCCCGATCATATCCAACAATCCGGAGAAACGCCTGATTGGCCTCCTGAACGTGACCGTCGGGATTCCGATCAGAATGCCAATGATATTGGAGTCAACAAGGCGACGAACTTTCGCCTCGCTCGCCCGAAGGTCGCCATGAAGGCGCGTGTTCTCCAGCGAGATCGCCGCCTGTGACGCAAGAAGTTCAAGGACCGCGATCCGAGCCGGCGTCAACGCATGCGAAGTCAGTGCATTCTCGAGAAGGAGAATTGTCGTGGGCTGGATTTTCCGCATCGAGTTGTTCGACCGCGCCACGCACGTGCTGACCCACTTTGCGGTAGAATGGTAGGTTCTTCCGGAGGGCCATGGCGCCCTCCGGGGGATCCTCCAGAACTTCTGGGTCGAAGAGCGATTTCACTTCACAGTAGCCGACTAACTCGC
This sequence comes from Bradyrhizobium sp., assembly GCF_049581145.1. Taxonomy (GTDB): domain Bacteria; phylum Pseudomonadota; class Alphaproteobacteria; order Rhizobiales; family Xanthobacteraceae; genus Bradyrhizobium. The sequence continues at coordinate 151 of NZ_JBAURI010000812.1, read as the reverse complement.
CGTCCTTCACCAACTTGAAATCGGGTGTCTTGCCTCTAGTCAGCGCGGCCTTGTCGTAGGGCTCGAGCACGATGGCGTTGGCGTCGAAGATCAGGTCGCGGAGCAACTGGATGTCGGCGGCCTCGTCCGGCGCCGGCGCGCCGGCGACGAC
>NZ_JBAURI010000811.1:0-1624 GCF_049581145.1 Bradyrhizobium sp. | reverse complement strand
TGCGGGCGTTCGCGGCCATCGACATCTCGCTCGATCCGTTTCCGGCGAACGGCGGCATCTCGACCTGGGAATCGCTCTATATGGGCGTTCCCGTCATCGCCAAGCTCGGTCGCGCCACCGCGGCGCGTGTGGCCGGCGCCATCCTGAAGGCGATCGGTCTCGACGACTGGGTCGCTGACGACGACGACGGCTATGTCGCGATCGCGCGCAAATTTGCCGCGATGCCGGCTCATCTGGCGACACTGCGGGCGCAATTGCCGGCCATGATCGCGGCCTCGCCCGCCGGCAATAGCAGGGCCTACACGGAGCGGGTCGAGGCCGGCTACCGGCAGTTCTGGCGGGAGTATTGTGCGAAGACATCGGGCGCGGGCTCGGGTTAGCGCCCAGGGCCCGTGCCGCCGCCGCCCGAAATGGCATCTCGCTGGCGGATGCGAGCCTCCGGGTCCGCTGGTCCCTTAAGCAACGGGAATCTCGATACTGCCCCTGCGTGTCTGTCTTGGGCGAAGGTACCCTTCGCTTGAAACGCGCGACGCGATAAGCTCGGGCTCCAGCGTCACGGAACCAATTCCCAGCAAGCGTAGGCCGGATGAGCGCAGCAACATCCGGGGTTCATTTGCGCTGATCCCGCATATCGCTACGCTCATGCGGACTACTCGCTGAGCCGGCGACGCTTCGATCGACGTGAGGATTCAGCAACGCCCGTAACGGGTTCTCCGTTCCACGCAAAAGCCGCCATTCACTGCTGTCGGCGGATGGTCTCGGACTGCGCCAAAATCGCCATTGCCGAACCAGATCAGGTCGGACTTGACGATGCCGACGATCCATTGCGGGTAGCTGGCGGCCCAATCGCTGGCCCACGGCGATCGCGTCGTGGCAATCGCTGTACCAGCCGTCGAAGGCTGCGGCGTCGTCTTCGGCGGTGGCGCCGCTGTCGGGGCGCATATCTGATGACGGCCCAGGATTGCTGGGCAACGGAAGCTGCGGTCTGGGGCTGCATGGGCGGTTTCCTTGTTTGCAGACGGTGGCGAGCGGACGCAACGTCAGCGCAGCGCCCACGAGGCGCGGAGCGGTGTTGCGGAAGCGGGTGCCCTGGGATGCGCGCGCGAGGAGGCGCAGCCAGCGCAACCAATCTCTCAGGGGCATGTTGCATGGTTGCGGAGTGAGCGAACCGCCGCCAAGTGCGCAATCAAACTGCAATGGTTGCGGCTGGTTGCGCCTGGTTGCGGTCGTGATCATGGCATCCACACCCATTCGCGATCGAACCCGATCAGGCCGCGGTCGCGCAGCCGGCTGAGGCCATTGGACAGTTCGGCGCTCCAGCAGCGCTCGCCCGCGCCATCCTGCCAGGCGGCCGTTTGCAGGTCTCTTTTCAGGTCGTTGCGGCCGGCTGTGCGAAGGCCCTGGGGGACTGCGGTGCTGTCCGGCGTCGTGATCCCGGCCTCGTCGATCGCGCGGCTGATGATCCTGAGCGGTTCGCCAGCCACGCCTTTGGGCGGCGCGTTGCCTTTGCTTGCGCGTGGTTGCGCGCCGCCCGGCTCGGACAGAATTTCGACGACGCATGTGGTGTTTTCCACAGCTTGCGGAGGGGTGCGCAACCATCCGCAATGGTTGCGCTCAAATCGAA
>NZ_JBAURI010000810.1:0-2331 GCF_049581145.1 Bradyrhizobium sp. | reverse complement strand
GAGCGCAGCCGATCCGCAGACGCCGATGACGAAGGCTCCCTCGGGCGTCTCGCGTCGCCGCCAGGCGAAGCCACACGCGGCGATACAGACCAGCAACCACGCCCCGACACTGAACAACGGCGTCGGCTTCAACAGGTCGTGCACGGAGACCAGTGCGACGAAGGCCGGGCGATCGCTGAACACATTCTGCGTCGGGTGCTCGATATCGGCGAGCCACATGGTGAGATTGTCGCGCGCGAGAAAATTCCACATGAAGGCCGCGCGATGCTCGAGATAGGCCAGCGGATGACGCAGAATTGCCTGGATCCAAGCTTCGGCGATCGCCGGCGTTCCGAACAGCCCCTTCTCACGTTCGAGCTTGCGCATGACGAAATCGCACGGCTCGAGCCGCCAATAGATGTCCCACTGGGTCGGCTGATAGCAGCCGTTCAGGAGCAGCGCGGTCTCGGGCTCGCTCCAACTGACCGGAAACTGGTTCTGCTTGCTGAAATGGCTGATGCCGCCGAGATCGAACACCATGATGGTCTGCAGCGGGTGCTGCCGCACGGCGCCCAGCACGCCATAATAGACCACCTGCACCAGCGCGAAGAGCCCGACCATGGCTGGGACGAACAGGATGACCGTCCGCTTCACCGACATTCGCAGCGGCCACAAGAGATAAGCGCCGAGGACCGGCGCGGCGATCAGCGCGTTCGGGCGCAGCAGCACGCCGAACGCGCATAGCGCAAGCGCCAGCAGCTGGGCCGGCACGCGAAAGCGTGGATCGCGTTCGGCGAAGGCAAAGGCGAGCGCCGCGGCCAAAAGCCAGCTGGTCGCAAACAGCATGTCGCGCCAGATGATGCCGACAAAGACGAAGGCCGGCGGCGTCAGCGCGAGCAACGGCAGCAGCGCAGCCGCGACGGTGCGGCGGGCCAGCGCAAAGGCAAGGATTCCAAAACCCAGCCAATAGCAGGTCGCGATCAGCAGGAACATGCTCGCCGAGCCCGGCGCAATCGGATCGATCACGCGCCAGAGCGCCGTCATGACCGGGGACTGCCAGTCACCGACCGTCCCCTTGGCGATGTCCTCATAGACGAACTTTGCGTCGTAGGTCATGATCCCGGGATAGAAGGTCATCAGCGTCAGGGCGTAGGCTGCGGCGATCAGCGCGGCGACCGTCGCGTACACGCGCCAGGACACCGGCTCTCTGCGATCAGACGAGGGCAGCATAGATGTCCCCGGAATTGGCTGCGTGCGGCAGCGCTGCCAGCCAACGCGCGATGTCCTCGCTGTCAACCCAATTCGCATGCACGAAAGCCTGGCTCTCGCCGAGCGCGGCGTTGAACCGTCGATAGCCGAGCGCAACACAGCGTTCGACGCAGGCGATCGCGATCTGCCGCTGGATGGTGGTGAATTCGAATGACAGCGCCTTGACCGGCCGCGATAATCCCAGCAGCGCCTCTTCCTCGAAACCCTCGACGTCGATCTTGATGAAGGCCGGCGTGCCGTGCTTGCCGATCAACGCATCCAGCGTCGTCACGGGCACCGACACCGATGTTCTCCAGTGCTGGTTCTGCCAACCCGGCGCGTCGCTTGCGGCCTCGATGAAGGCCGATGACGCCGTCGATATCGTCGGGTTTTCGCTGTTGATCATCATGCAGGTCATACCTTCCAGGCGAGCCACCGCCGCCGCCTCGATCGCAACGTCTGCGCGGCGCCCATAGAACAGCCGGAGCACCTTGACGATCGCCGGCTGCGGTTCGACCGCGACGATCCGCGCCCCAAGCCGGCGGAACGACGCGACGCGGTCCCCGACATGGGCGCCGATATCGAACACGAGATCGCCACGCTGGACGAAACCGCGATAGAGGCGGTCCATGGCAACCGCGCGCGCCCTGTTGCCGTAATAGGTTCGAAGCGACCGGGAAATCCCGCGCAAGGTCCTGAAGGCTTCTAGCACCACCTCAGGTCGCATCTGGTTTGAGCGTTGGCGTCGCCAACTCAATCGCGGGCAGCCCAAGCGCGAGCAGCACGGCCGGCCGCGCGACTTCCTCAGGTAGCCGGCCGATGCCGACCCGGGCGGCGAGGCGCCCGAACGGTGCCCAGGCCGTCACAATGGCGAACGGAATCGCCAGCGCCGGCCCGGCGGCGAGCAACAACGCATAAGAAATTGCCGCCGGCTGCGCCACCGCGAGCACCACCAGCGCGGCGACGCCGAGCGCCGTGTGCGGCCACAGGGTTTGCAGCGCCAGCGCGAACGCGACCGCGTGATCGTCGCGGGACTGTCCGATCCAGCCGATCTCGCGCCCGAACAACAATCCGGCGAGGAAGATCGTATGGCCGACCCAGAGG
>NZ_JBAURI010000809.1:0-3479 GCF_049581145.1 Bradyrhizobium sp. | reverse complement strand
TGGGAAAGGTCGAATTTTCGGCGGCTACGCGACTAACATGCAATGATAGTTACTGCGGAAAAGAGCCGTTCTCTCCTCCTCCGAGCGATGCAATAGTCCTTCATGAGCTTGGTCACCCCGATCGAAGCCGCCCGATATATCGTCACAGCTACGAAATAACGCAAAATTCGGCTACGGCTGGTGACCGCGTGATTGGTCATTTCAACTACGGCGTACTTTTCGTTCCTACATGGTCGCCGCTTTTCATAGCCGGTTGCTATCTAATAGATGGCCCCGAATCGAGGTGGGATTGCACTGTCACACCTGAAACGCGACGCGTTTCTTACGGCGAGACTGGATCAAGCCAAGAGAGCCCCGACCCCGTAATCGCAAACATAGCGAATATGCTCGGTCTTCAGAACGAGCATTGAGGTATCCCAAAAGGCGTAGTGCAAAGTCGTAGGCGGTCGAAGTTCGGCCGATTGGAGCGCATCGCGGGCTGACGCTTCATGGCGCCACAGCGAAACTATAGTGCCCATCTTCATCGGCCGTGGCGCGCCACAGTACTCCACAGCACGCCGGAACACCGATAGCCGTAGCCCGCAGCTCACTTTCGCATCCTGATCGGATCCGGGCACTGCCTGTCGATGCAGTCGAGGTGTAGCCTGGGCGCCATGAAGCAGCCAATCGTTTCGCGCAAATCTGACGTAATGGGCGGCACCGCCGTGTTCCACGGGACCAGGGTCCCGTGGAAACCCTGCTCGATTGTCTTGAAGCAGGCGAATCAATCGATGATTTTCTCGAAGGGTTCCCGTCCGTAACGCGTGAGCACGTCATCGCCTTCTTGGAGGAAGCGAAGGACCGAGCGATCGGCGTCGTGGAGGTCCTGCTCGACGAGTGCGTCGACTGACGCTTGGCGCGTGATCGTGATATCGTCGGTCACGACGTCAAAATCGCTCGTCAAATGGGCTGGGCGGCCATCAAGAATGGCGAGCTACTGGTGCTTGCCGAGCAGCAGTGACGTGTTCGTAACGGTCGATCGAAACCTCTCCTTCCAATAGAACCTCGCAGCTCGCTCGATCGCCGTCGTTGTGCTTCACGCAAGGACGAATCGGCTTGCCGTTCTGATGGTCTTGGAAGCGGCCGATTACGGCTGATGACACGGCCACCATGCCTAACGTCGTGGCCGAGGTGCTCAGGCTCATGGCCGCGCCTAGTTCAGCCTTGCCAGGAACGCGTTGATCGCCTCGGCTGCCTGTTTTGGCTGCTGGCACATCCACCAATGACCGGCCCCATCCAAGACCGCGACCTTGGCCCCGGCGCGCCCGGCAGAACGGCGCGCGAGCGTCTCGCCGCCGCAATAGGAATCTTCCGTCGCGATCAGCGCCAAGCCCGGTCTGGCGGCTGCCCGGGATAACCCGGCTCCGAGATCGCGCATCACCGGCTGAGCGGCCGATCTGTACAGCGCCAGGATTGCCCGACCCATGTCGCTGTTCGCACCCGCAGCCACTTTTTGGGCAATCGCTGAGGTCATGCCCAGGCTTTCGTACCGCTGGGCGCGAGCCTCGGCCGGCAGACCGAGCATCTGCGCGACCGCCTGCTCGCCGATGTCCGGCGTCTGCCAGACCTGCGCCATGTCGTGCCAGACGTAATCCGCGTCGAAGCACCCCAAAATGTCGCTGATCCAAGATCGTATCAGGGCTGGACGCTCCATCGCAATCCGGATGACGTGGCCTCCGCCCCAGTCATGCCCCACGAGATCGATCGGTTGTGCCAACGTCCCGAGTTCGCCGGCGAGCCAGTCGCGATAAGCGTCAGTGGAACAATCAAAGCCGGGAGGGATGGCGGAGCCAAATCCGGGTGGAGACAGACGAACGACGTCATCGGCGCTGAGATGCGGGACGAGATCGTCCCAGATCGCCTGCGTTTCAGGATTTCCGTGAACGAGAACGATGGTCATCCAGGCTTCTCCCCAAAAGAAGAGTTGTTGCGCACGCCAGAGCGCATCAGGACTCGACCGTCATCTCAGTCTGCTCGGCGATGACGACACGGCGGTGAAACTCCGCTCCGACCCGATCAATCATCCGTCAGACGCGCAAAAACCTCCAGGTCAAAAACCTCCATGTCATTTTCGCTGATCCCGCATATCGCGGACCCTCATGCGGGCCACGGGAGGCGCGAGCGGGAGCGACGGGCGACGGCGCATCAGGGCCCGAACTGCTCGCGCAGGATGCGTTCCTCGAGGCCGTGGCCGGGGTCGAACAGCATCCGCATCGAGATGGTGCGGTCGGACAGCACCTCGACGCGGCGGACGTCGCGCACCTCGTCGTGATCGGCGGCGGCCGCGACCGGACGCTTGTCGGCCTCGAGCACCTCGATGGTCACATAGGCCGTGTTCGGCAACAGCGCGCCGGGCCAGCGGCGGGGCCGGAACGCGCTGATCGGCGTTATCGCCAGCAGCGCGGCGTTGATCGGGATGATCGGGCCCTGCACCGATAGATTATAGGCGGTCGATCCGGCCGGCGTCGCCACCAGCACGCCGTCGGCGATCAGGTCGTGCATGCGTTCCTGCTCGTCGATCAGGATGCGCAGGCGCGCCGCCTGGTTGGTCTGCCGGAACAGCGCGACTTCATTGATGGCATGGTGAATGTGGATCACCTCGGCCATGTCGGTCGCGCGCATCAGAAGCGGATTGATCAGGGATTCCCGTGCGGCGGCGAGCCGGGCGTGCAGATCGTGGATCGAGAACTCGTTCATCAGGAAACCGACCGTGCCGCGGTGCATGCCGTAGATCGGCTTGCCCGTGCGCATATGCTCGTGCAGCGTCTGCAGCATCAACCCGTCGCCGCCGAGCGCCACCACGACATCGGCTTCCGCGGGGTCGCCATTGCCGTACATCGCGGTGAGCTGGGCGAGGGCGGCTTGCGCCTCGGTGCCCGCGCTCGCGACAAAGGCGATGCGTTCGTAACGCTTGGGCGTGGACATGAAGCACTCGCGGCTGACGGCTGGCAATTTGACGTTACCGGGTCGTGTATACGACCTCGGCCCCGTTTGTCGAGACGACGCCGCAGCGCGGCAACAGACCCGGCAGGGCGCTGGATGCCGCCTGCCGAACGTCCGGCAAATTCCCGGTTCGGCATCACCGCGGACCGGCCGGCGCAACCGCTGCGGCCGATGCCGCAATGGTGATCGTTTTCACGCCGCATTCAGCCGCATTGGGTTGCAAAGTCCGAACCCGCTGGTTGCCGATAACGCCAGCCTGTCGCAATTTCACATTGGATCCGCAGGCTGCCGCCGCGGTGTGGACACGGCGTCATAAGCATGCCCTTCGCGAAGCCGGGAGATGATAAATCATGACCATGACTTTGCCGGTGCCGCGTCGCATCGGCTTCGTGCCGCTCTTCATCCTCGCCTTTGCCGCGGTTGTGTTCGCCGCCCATGCGCACGCCCAGGAAACGCCCGAACAAACCTCGGCCGCAACCGCGCCGCCGGGCCAGAAG
>NZ_JBAURI010000808.1:0-4282 GCF_049581145.1 Bradyrhizobium sp. | reverse complement strand
CTTGCCAGTAGGCCTGGCCGGAGCCTGACCTGGTTTGTCCCGAATCATGCCGGGATGCTTGCGCAAGCGCGTGGCGTTGCGCAACCGGGAACTGCGCACAATTCCCGCTATTCACGGAGGGCCTTAGAACAGGCTGAGTTGCTCCCCGCTCCGCTTGGGCCGGGCAAAATGTTCGGTGGTCAGCTTCGAGCGGCGCTTGTTGAGGCCGAGTTTCTCGCAGGCGATCTCGAACCGTCGTCCGATCATCCAGGCCATCGGCCCGGTGCCCTTCATCCGCGTTCCCCATTGCGAATCGTAGTCGCGGCCGCCGCGCATGTCGCGGATCAGGGTGAAGACATGGCGGTAGCGATCGGGATAATTCGCCATCAGCCATTCGCGGAACAGATCGCGCACCTCCAGCGGCAGCCGCAGCATCACATAGGCGGCTTCCTTGACGCCGGCATGCGCGGCCGCGTCGAGGATGCGCTCGATCTCAGCATCGTTCAGCGCCGGAATCACCGGCGCCACCATCACCGTGGTCGGAATCCCGGCTTGCGACAGAATGCGCAACGCCTCGAGCCGGCGTTCCGGCGCCGCCGCGCGCGGCTCCATGGTGCGCGCGAGTTTCGGATCCAGCGTCGTCACTGAAATCGCGACCTTGGCGAGATTGCGCTTCGCCATTCGCGCCAGGATATCCGCGTCGCGCGCCACCAGCGCCGACTTGGTGACGATGCCGACCGGGTGGCCGGCGCGCTCCAGCACTTCGAGAATGCCGCGCATGATCTTCCGTTCGCGCTCGATCGGCTGATACGGATCGGTGTTGGTTCCGATCGCAATCATGCGTGGTTCGTAATCGGCAGCCGCAAGCTCCTTTTCCAAAAGCTGTGGCGCGTCGGGTTTGGCAAACAGCTTCGATTCGAAATCAAGTCCCGGCGACAGGCCAAGAAAGGCATGGGTCGGCCGCGCGAAGCAATAGACGCAGCCATGCTCGCAGCCTCGATAGGGGTTGATCGAACGGTCGAAACCGATATCGGGCGAGTCGTTGCGGGTGATCACTTTTCGCGCGGTGTCGAGCGCAACCGTGGTCTTGAACGGCGGCAGATCATCGAGGCTCCGCCAGCCGTCATCGAAGGCGATGCGGGCCTCGGCCTCGAAGCGGCCGCTGGCATTGGATTGCGCGCCACGCCCCCGGCGCTTGTCGCGTTGGACTGGGACCGCAAGCTCGGGAAAATCAGCGGGCGCACCCGCCGGCTCGGAGGGCGCCTTGACCGGCGGGTGCTTGAGGGCATTGGATGATGCTCGGCTCATGGCCAAACACTAACACACCCCGGGAACAAATCAAGAACAATCCGCGATGCCGTCCGCTTTTTCGGCGGATATGATGCCGCCCGGCTGCACATCACAATCTCGTTTCACCGCTGATGGATACTGGAACGGATCGCGCCGTTTCCCATCATCCCGCGTGATTCCAGCAAGAGGTCAGCATGCAGAGCGCCAGCGCAAACGAAAAGCCTATGACCCCCGACGAGCTCGATCTTCTCGACCGCTACTGGCGCGCCGCGAACTATCTCTCGGTGGGCCAGATCTATCTGCTCGACAACCCCCTGCTCAAGGAACCTTTGCAGCCCGGCCATATCAAGCCGCGCCTGCTCGGGCACTGGGGAACGACGCCCGGGCTGAACTTTCTCTATGCCCATCTCAATCGGGCGATCCGGGCATCGGATCTCAACGTCATCTATATCTGCGGCCCCGGTCATGGCGGCCCGGGCATGGTCGCCAACACCTATCTCGAAGGGACCTACAGCGAGATCTATCCCGATATTGCCCGCGATACCGACGGCCTGCGCAAACTGTTCCGGCAATTCTCCTTTCCCGGCGGCATTCCGAGCCACGCGGCGCCGGAAACGCCGGGATCGATCCACGAAGGCGGCGAGCTCGGCTATGCGCTGGTGCATGCCTATGGCGCGGCGTTCGACAATCCCGATCTGATCGTCGCCTGCGTGGTCGGCGACGGCGAGGCGGAGACCGGTCCACTGGCGGCATCCTGGCACTCCAACAAGTTCCTCAATCCGGCGCATGATGGCGCGGTGCTGCCGATCCTGCACCTCAACGGCTACAAGATCGCCAATCCGACCGTGCTCGGCCGCATGAACGACGACGAAATCCGCCATCTGTTCCTGGGCTACGGCCATGAGCCGCTGTTCGTGGAAGGCGACGATCCCAAGCTCATGCATCCCAAGATGGCGGAGACGCTGCAAACCGCGCTTAAGATGATTCATGCCGTTCAGCAGGACGCGCGCGACGGCCGCGCCCGCTGCGAGCGGCCGAAATGGCCGATGATCGTGCTGCGGACGCCGAAGGGCTGGACCGGCCCGAAGGAAGTCGACGGGTTGAAGGTCGAGGGCTTCTGGCGCGCCCATCAGGTGCCGATCGCCGATCCGCGCGGCAACCCCGAGCATCTGAAACTGCTCGAAGCCTGGATGCGCAGCTACGAGCCCGACAAACTGTTCGACACGTCCGGCCGACTGGTGCCGGAACTGCAGGCGCTGGCTCCGCGCGGCGATCGCCGGATGGGCGCCAACCCGCACGCCAATGGCGGCCTGCTCAAGCGCGAGCTCAAGCTGCCGGACTACAAGAGCTATGCGGTCGATGTCCCGCGCCCCGGCGCCACCGAGGCCGAGGCCACGCGCGAGCTCGGCAAATTCCTGCGCGACATCGTGGGACTGAATGCAGAAGCGCGGAATTTCCGCATCGTGGGGCCGGACGAGACCTCGTCAAATCGCCTCGACGCGGTGTTCGACGCGACCGAGCGGGTCTGGATGGAGGACATCGAGCCCTACGATGTGCATCTCGCCCAGGACGGACGGGTGATGGAGGTGTTGAGCGAGCATCTCTGCCAGGGCTGGCTCGAAGGCTATCTCTTGACCGGACGGCACGGCTTCTTCTCCTGCTATGAGGCCTTCATCCACATCGTCGATTCCATGTTCAACCAGCACGCCAAGTGGCTGAAAGTGTCGCGCGCGCTGCCCTGGCGGCGGCCGATCGCCTCGCTGAATTATCTGTTGACCTCGCATGTCTGGCGCCAGGATCATAACGGCTTCAGCCACCAGGACCCGGGCTTCGTCGATCTCGTCGCCAACAAGAAGGCCGACATCGTCCGCATCTACTTTCCGCCCGACGCCAACACCCTGCTCTGGATCGCCGACCATTGTCTGCGCACCTATGACCGCATCAACGTGATCGTCGCCGGCAAGCAGCCGGCGCCGCAATGGCTGGGCATGCGCCAGGCCGCCACCCATTGCGACGCCGGCATCGGCATCTGGCGCTGGGCCGGCACCGAGATCGACGACGCCGAGCCCGACGTGGTGATGGCCTGCGCCGGCGACGTGCCGACCCTGGAGACGCTGGCCGCCGTCGACCTGTTGCGCCAGGCATTTCCCGACCTGAAGATCCGCGTCGTCAACGTGGTCGACCTGATGACGCTGCAGCCGAAGGACGACCATCCGCACGGCCTCAGCGATCGCGATTTCGACAGCATCTTCACCTGCGACCGGCCGGTGATCTTCGCCTATCACGGCTATCCCCATCTGATCCATCGCCTGACCTACAGCCGCACCAATCACGGCGGCATGCATGTCCGCGGCTTCGCCGAAGAGGGAACCACCACGACCCCGTTCGACATGGTGGTGCTGAACGAGCTCGACCGCTTCCATCTCGCGATCGAGGCGATCGAGCGCGTCCCCGGGCTCGGCGTGGCCGCCGCCCATATCAAGCAGCAATATCGCGACGCCCTGATCGAGCATTCGCATTATGTCCGCGCGCATGGCGAAGACATGCCCCAGATCCGCAACTGGACCTGGCCGTACGGCAAGGATGGCGGCTAGCCGCGCGTGAAGGGTCGATACGCGCCAATCCTTCCGGTCGTCATTCCGGGGCGCTCGCGAAGCGAGCGAGCCCGGAATGACGGAGCGATGCGGTCAAGCCGCCTCAAGGTCGTTGGGCGCGACCGCGAAAGTCCTTCGGTCGAAACCCGAAGACGAAATCTGAATATGACAGCTTCATGAATGATCTGGCGCAAGGCAGCCATCGCGGGCACGCGCCATAAGCAGCCCAGAAGCTTCCTCGGCGGGCGTGCCATGAAATCGCAAATCATCAGAGAGCTCGGACAGGCCGACATCCTGCTGCCGTCGCTGGTGGCGGAGGGCCTTGCGGCCAATGATCGCATCAAGGTACGGATGAGCGCGCTGCAGGCCGTCGCACAGCATGCGCGGCAGCCGGACCGTGCCGGGACCGACCTTTCGGT